>CANJFK010000054.1 GCA_947473535.1 Legionellaceae bacterium
GGGATATGTTATATCTTCCGCCGCATGTCGGGCATCACGGTGTATCGCTCGACGATGATTGCATGACCTACTCATTTGGTTATCGTAGTTATCAAGGTCAGGAATTGTGGGATAGTTTTGGGGATCATTTATCAGAACAGAAACAATTCAAATCACTTTACCGCGATCCAAATTGGGCGCATCAAACAGCAACGTCGGAAATACCACCAGACGCTTGGCTGCATGCTAAACAATTAATGCAACAAATAGTCGCCGATGAGCAGCAGTTGAAAACGTGGTTTGGTTGTTTCGCCACGCGCCTCGATCAACAAGCCGAACAACAGATGCCTTTACCGCTCATCGATGATGAGCTTTGTGAGTTATCTGAATTTCTAGCGGCGTTGCGTGAGAGCGAAGGCCTCGTGCGCGATGCGACGTGCCGAATTGCTTATCATGAGCAGGGCGATTTGCACTTATTTATTAATGGCTGTGAGTGGACTATCACGGGTGTGGATCTTGCGTTGGTTAGAATGGTGGCTAATCATCGTCGATTGGATATTGCTCAATTGCTGCCGTACCTTGGGTCAGATGATAATCAGCGCTTTCTTTTTGAGTTGTGGACATTGCAGTGGCTTTGTTTTAACGAAGGGTAGTCCCACGTTCAATTCGAATGTCTCAATAAATTGCCTTGACTAACGATAGAACCATGAGACAATAGCCCATCTTTTAACCGATAAGATTTATTAGGTGCGAAATGGCCAATGGGGAAACACGATACGCAAAGCAATTGGAACGTTTGGAAGCATTAATTAAATCAAAACTAACAGCTAAAGCCAAATTGCTTCACCAAGAGCTGGTGGAGGATTATGACGATTTTAATTTCTATGTTGAGTATCGACGTTCTGTACGCGCATTGATTAATCAAATTAACGTAATGAAAACGTTGCCAAATGCGGATGTTGTCGAGCTAGCAGTCGTCATAAGCATGACAGCACAGTTGTTGGATGAAACGATCAGCATCGAGGATTACGCCGAACTAATGAATGAAGTACAGGGTAGGCCTTACCCTCACGCGAACGCGCTTGCTGGACTTATGTTTGCTGTGGGCTTCTGCGGCTTCTTGATTACGCTGTTAGGGTTGTTGTTCACGACAGGAGCGGTAGCGCCCTTGGTGGTAGGAATGGTGTTCTCGTTTATTCTTTATTTCGGTAGTATACCTATGATGAATTCGGGTATTCCGGGAGGGTTGTCTCGCGAAATATCGACCGTTAGCGATGCGTCCAAGCGCTGTGCGGAGGCAAATCAGCGGCATTTTGATTTCTTTCAATCTGAAGCGATTGATAATGACGACGACGATTTTGATTATGATGTGAGGTCAGTTGTTTCTGTTTTGTAGGATATTGGGTCCAAAAACACTGTCGTAGCCTGGGTGCAGGCGCAGCCGTAACCCAGGATTTCAACGCTCCGAACCTCCCGGATTACACTGCGTTTCATCCGGGCTACGTATTGCATCGCTTCCCAAAGTTACTTTACTGCTATCATTTGCTCGGCACTTCCTTCCACATAATGTATTTTATGTATGCGTAAATAAATAACCTGTTCTCCAGGCGAAATCGTAGCTTGCTCAACACCTGGGAGCGTACGTAATTGTTTAAGAAGCTTGTCTTCATCCGAAACTGCGCTATCAAACGGGACAATCAGTGTTAATTGATAATTATTCGGTTGCATGTAAGCTGAAATCAATAACCACAGCAAGGCGAGGATGGCATTCATGATAAAAATGCCTTGAGCACCAACGGCTTGATAGATAACGCCCGCTAACGCACCACCCGCGAATATGCCAAGAAATTGGCTGCTGGAATAAATGCCCATCGCCGTTCCTTTACTATTCCTGCTCGCTTGCCTAGAAACCAGTGAGGGTAAACTTGCTTCCAAGACATTGAACGCGACGAAATAGGCAAACATGAACCCACAGATACTGAACCAGGACGAATAGGTAAAGGCCAGCATCAATTGACATAAGCCCATCACGGCCACGGCACTTACAAAAACCAGTTTAATATGACGTTTTCGTTCTGCAAAAATGATGAATGGGATCATAACCAAAAAGGCGCTGACCATCAGTGGCAAATAAAAATGCCACTGTTGCGATAAATGCCCCAATTTGAGTTGTTGTTGCAACAGGATGGGTATGACAAAAAAGGTCGAGGTAAGCATTAGGTGCAGGAAAAAAATACCGATGTTCAGGCGCTGTAAGTGGTGATTACGAAAAACCTGCTTGAACTGCGCTGTTTTTACGTCACTATCCAGGTGAAAGGGTTCTTTGGTTGGTGTCGGTATAACAAGGTGTAATAGTAGTAAACCAGTTATTGCCAAGGCTGCCGTGAAATAAAAGATCCCTGCAAGATTAAAATAGTGGACGATGAGTGGGCTTATGATCATCGCTAGACTAAAGGATATCCCAATGGTGACGCCAATCACGGCCATGGCTTTCGTGCGTTGCTCGTCTGGCGTTAGATCGGCCAATAATGCAATTAACACACTACCGATAGCGCCAGTGCCCTGCAATGTTCGAGCAATAATCATGCCGTAGATTGAATCCGTGAGCGCGCCATATAAACTTCCAACAGCAAAAAGCAGTAACCCTATCGTTAATATTGGCTTTCTGCCGTATCGATCAGATAACATCCCAAAAGGGATTTGTAACAGCCCCTGGCTTAAACCATAACAGCCAAACGCTATACCCAATAACATTGGCGTTGCGGCGTTTAAATGTGCTGCGTATACAGTGAAAACTGGGATCAGCATAAACAAGCCCAGCATGCGGAATGAAAAAAGGGCTGCAATGGGTAGCGTGTTACTTAACCAAGATTGTTTCATTGGTTTTTGGTTCACTTTTGAAAAAGGTGAACCGATGGTACAAAGATCACGCGTTTGAAACAAGCGTTTTTGCTCAAATTTTGTATCTTGTTTGATTGACAGGCATCGTTAATCACGGTAATTTTACCTCCTTTTAAGGTTAACTTGATGAATCAACTATTCGCAAATAAAGTCGCGCTGATTACGGGCGGCGCACGGGGTATTGGCAAAGCAACGGCGTTGAAGTTGGCGCGCACAGGTTGTGATGTCGCAATTGTTTATTATAACAGCTCTGATGAAGCGGCGGCTTTAGTACAAGAAATACAGACGTTAGGACGGCGTGCGATTGCAATTCAAGCTAACGTGGCCGACCATCAATCGGTTAAAGAAATGTTTATGCAATTTAGAGAGCACTTTGCTCAACTGGATTTTCTGATAAGCAATGCCGCCAGTGGTGTGTTAAAACCCGCCATGAAAATGTCAACCAAGCACTGGCGTTGGTGTATGGAAACAAATGCATTAGCACTCAACCATTTGGTGACTGAAGGTAAGCCAATCATGCCCCCAGGCAGTCGTGTTGTGGCATTATCCAGTTTGGGTGCGCACCGAGCGATTCCTAATTATGCGTTTATTGGTGCATCAAAAGCAGCCCTTGAAGCGTTGGTACGTTCTTTGAGCCTTGAGTTAGCCGAAGATGATATCAGCGTGAATACGGTATCTGCCGGCGTGGTTGATACCGACGCATTGAAGCATTTTCCTAATCGCGAGCAATTGCTTGATGAATATCAGGCGCATGCCTTGTCAGCCATTCCACTCACACCAGAACATGTAGCTGATGCGGTGTATTTATTATGCTTGCCAGAAGCAAGGATGATTAAAGGACACACGTTGTTTGTGGACGCAGGTTACAGTGTGGTGGGTTGATGAAAATTTGGATGGATGGCGATGCCTGCCCTAAACTCATTAAAGATATTTTGTTTCGCACAGCGATACGCACTAAAATCGTATTAATTGTTGTCTCAAATCATTTGGTGCCTATTCCGGCCTCGCCCTTTATAAAACGAACCCAGGTGGGCGCCGGTTTTGATGTGGCTGACAAGCAAATTGTAGATAGTCTGCAACCCGGTGATTTAGTTATTACGGCTGATATTCCGTTGGCTGATGAAGTGGTTCAGAAAGGAGGCCTCGCGCTTAATCCACGCGGCGAGCTATATTCACACAATAATATCAAGCAACATCTGGGCTTACGAAATTTTAATGAGTCTGTTCGGGGCAGTGGGATGATGACCGGTGGTCCTGCAAAGCTTGGCCTAAAAGAAATTCAACGGTTTGCCAATAATCTGGATAAATTTATAAGGCACCATATCTGATGACATTAGAAACGCCCATTCTGTCGGTTAGTCAGCTTAATCGGCACGTACGCAGCTGGCTTGAACATGACATGGGTGAAATCTGCGTTGAAGGCGAGGTCTCAAATTTGAGTAAACCGTCGTCTGGACATTTTTATTTTACATTGAAAGACGCGACGGCTCAGATACGGTGCGTTTATTTTCGTAACCGCCACACCAGTGTTGATAGTAAAAATTTGCAAAATGGGCAACAAGTAGTAACGCGCGGTCATTTAAGTTTGTATGAAGCCCGAGGTGACTATCAGTTAATTATTGAGCAACTCAGTGATGCCGGCCAGGGTAATCTTTATCAGCAGTTTGAATTATTAAAAACGAAATTGGCAGCACTTGGGCTGTTTGAATTAGCCAGAAAAAAACGCTTACCTCGCTTTCCTGATTGTATCGGTGTGATTACCTCGGCCAGTGCTGCCGCTCTACGTGATATATTGACGACATTGGCCCGTCGATTTCCTTTGGCACACGTGCTGGTTTATCCTAGTGATACGCAAGGCAAACAGGCGGCGATGCAATTAACAAAGGCTGTTCGGCAGGCCAATCATGATAATCGCTGTGATGTTATTATTCTGGCGCGAGGCGGTGGGAGTATTGAGGATTTATGGGCTTTTAACGATGAACAGCTTGCGCACGCCATTGCTTCGAGCGTGATCCCCATTGTGTCTGGTATTGGGCATGAAACGGATTTTACCATCGCTGATTTTGTAGCGGATCTACGCGCGCCAACGCCGACTGCGGCGGCCGAGGCCGTGACGCCTGACCAACTTGATTTAACCGGTTTGTTTCAAACGTTACAGGCCCGTTTAACGAAAGCCGCGATACGTTATATTCAACAAAAAAAATTATTGCTTAACCATGAGATTCAAAAAATAACGTCCCCCGGGCAATTGATTGCTACACATAGTCAAACCCTGGACTATTTAGAACGTCATTTGCATCGTGCTATACGACAATTAATCGAGCAGCGTCAACACCGGGTGCGTCTGGCTATTACCCTGCTCGGGGCCAAACATCCCCGTCTTTTATTGCAGCAAGCCAAAAATCGTGTGCAACAGCTAGAAATTAATTTAATTCAGGCGATGACACTAACATTTAATCAACTTAAACAGCGCATGACAACGCAACTGATAACCTTGCACACAGTTAGCCCCTTAGCGACGCTGGACCGTGGCTACGCGCTGGTTACGCACCATAATCGGGTGATTATTGATAGTCGTCAGGTGAGTTTGGGTGATGTAGTCCAGATTCGATTGGCGACGGGACATTTAAATTGTGAGGTTGTAAGATGATCTTAAGGTTTTTTACATTTATAATTGTAATTATTGGATTTTTAGCAGGAAACTTAGCCATGGCTGACGAAATAAGTTTGCGAGATAAAATTGGCCAAATGCTCATCATTGGCTTTGAAGGAAAAGAGGTTGATAACACCTCACTCATTGTTCAACAAATCGAGGATTATCATCTTGGTGGTGTCATTTTATTTGATTACAATTTTCAAACGAAACGATTTGATAAGAACATTGAAAGCCCTGAACAAGTCAAACGATTAACGGAGCGTTTGCAACAGGTTAATCGAATAGCCAATCAAAAACATCATCGACCGGATTTACCGCTTTTGATTTCGGTGGATTATGAAGGAGGCAAGGTTAATCGACTTAAAAGCAATTATGGTTTCCCTGATACCTTGTCCGCCGCTGTTGTGGGTGGCATGAGTGAATGCGACGCAGAGCAAGTCGCCACTACGATGGCTGAAACGTTGAGCCAGGCTGGTTTTAATTTGAATTTTGCGCCGGTTCTTGATGTAAATGTTGATCCACTCAACCCCATTATTGGTCAATTAAATCGCAGTTTTTCGGATGATCCTAGCAAGGTCGCACATTTTGCGTCTATCTACTCGCGTCAATTTCTAAATCGTGGTGTCCAGTGTGCTTATAAACATTTTCCAGGGCATGGGAGCTCAACCGCCGATTCGCACCTAGGCTTTGTTGATGTGACTCAAACATGGCAAGATTATGAACTTGAGCCTTATCAGCAGTTGTTCAGCAACACGGCAAGTTGTGGCATGATCATGACGGCTCACATTGTGAACCGTAAGCTTGATGAAACAGGCTTACCTGCGACGCTGTCACGTAAAGTGATAACAGGGTTATTGCGTGAACAATTGCACTTTTACGGCGTTGTTATTACCGACGACATGCAAATGAAGGCTATCAGTGCGCATTATGGGTTAGAACAAGCGCTAACGCTCGCCATAAATGCTGGTGTTGATATGTTTATATTTGGAAATCAATTGGCTGATACGCCACAAGATCCTAAATTGGTTATTGATCTGATTGAATCCAAAGTAAAATCAGGTGAGATCAATCCACGTAAAATCGATGAGGCCTACC
>CANJFK010000055.1 GCA_947473535.1 Legionellaceae bacterium
AAAATGGCCAGTGGTGTGTTATCTAATTCTGATTTTTTCTGATCAGTCTTTGTCATTTAGATTCTCGTTCGTAATTTCAGCAAGTTTAGCAGGCCCATCACTATTTGTGATAGAGCTTGTACCGAATGGCACTAAGTTAAGGAAAAATCCCTATCGTAGCCTGGATGCAGGCGCAGCCGTAATCCGAGATATCAATACTCTGAACCCCCCGGATTACACTGCGTTCCATCCAGGCTACCTGGTGTTATTATTCAAAACGCCTGATGTAAGAGCCATTCGAGTCTGTACTCATAAGATAATGTTGAAACGCTGGCCTTGTGCCGCAAGCTGCTTGAAGAATCGCATGCAATAGATGTAAAATGATTTTATGAAAATTTCAAGCCTTGTGCCCATTCTTTTTTTAACCGCCGCTATCACACCGAGTGCCTCAATGGCATCTACGACTGCTTTTATTAGTCTTGATGCGGTGGCATTGTTTTCCGATCCGGGTCACACGCAGGAAGTGAACCTGTTGAATACGCTTGGTAATACGTACATCTCGAAAAAACAATGGCAGAGCGATGGAAGCGTGATGCTGGGGCTTGGTTTGCGTGCCTATCAACGCGATAGTCTGAACGTGAATACGAGCCTGCGTTATTTGCCTGGTATAAACATGCCAAGTCATGGCGAAGTCTTGCAATTGAAGTCCCCGCGATTTCGTAATCTCGCGTACACTTATGATATTGCCAGTAATCTCTTGCTCGTCGATAATATAGTGACTTGGACGAAACATCACCTTCAGCCTGGGTTGATTATAGGCGTCGGGCGTGCCGCGAATACCACGAGGAATTACCACGAAAGGTCCTTAAATAATCATGCGGCTCCCGCGCTTGATCATTTTTCAGGCAATACCATGGTTCAATTTGCGTTTGAAGTGGGAGCGGTGTTGGATTATTCGTTCAATGATGTGATTATTGAATGTGCCTATCGTTATATTGATGCTGGTCGCGGGCAGCTTGGCTTGTCTCCTCTACAAAATACCTCGGATCATCTGTCCACCGGGTCACTTCGCTATCATGCCATTAGCCTTGGAGTACGTTTTGAACATGCGCTTTAAGATTGTCTGCTTCATCCTTGGTTTTCTCCCCACGTTGTTACAAGCAGGTGAGCCACTGTTTAATATTCAATTAGCACTTGGAGAGACTGCTTTCCCAAGCAGTATAGGCTGGTATGATCCTCCCATCACCCGTTTTATGACGATCACCAATCTAACGGGATCGACGATGCCCGTAACCTACACCTTGCCAAATCAATATCGCGTGGACACGGCGCGTTCAACGTGTGGTAGTACCCTCAATCAGGGTGCGAAATGCCAACTGGCCGTGGTGTTTAATCCGAACAAGCAAGGTCATTTTGCAGGAAAACTTCAAGTGTGCGGCCAGAACGGGCTTTGGTGTTCGGTCGATCCTGCTGGATTTGACATGACCGTCACAAATAATGACATCATATCCACGCAGTGCAATTCAATAAAATCGCGCCCATTTGCGGCTTTAGATTGTGCAGGCTCCTACGTGTATGCACAAAATTTTTACTCGTTTCTTGCGCGGGTATTACACGTCACAGAGCCTGGTGTTAATCAGCATTTTCATTATTTTCAACATACACCAAGCGCCAATGAAACAATTACGCCGTGTTTGCAAGCACACCAAAACGGTGTAAATTTAGATCCTGCTATTCAGGGCGGCGGGGGGCCTTTATGCGCGCTCATGGGGTATTCCACGAGTAACAGTGCCCCCGATCCAGCAATAAGTAAGCTGTTTCCCCCTTATTTGACGCTATTGTTGGGCACGGCTTACCCCATTCAGCCCAACACGCTGGTCTTGGCCAAGTTGCCCGAGTTGCTTCATACGTTTAGTCAGCCAGTGATGGATTCTTCAGTACAACAGCTAGGTTACAATGGTTATGTTGACTTTTTAAACAGCTACTACTTGCAACAAAGTTCAACACCTTATGCTAACTGCGGAACGTCTGCCGTGTGTCCCAGCCTTTATTATTTGCCCTATGCGAGTGACGAGGCGATGCTTCAAACGTGGCCTCCCAGCGGTATACGTTATTGGGGTATGAGTGGCGGTGGTGGTAGCGGTGCTGGGTACCAAATTGAAGCGTTTAAGCCTGGTAGTGCGACGCATTACACGCTTTTTTCAGGCGGTGGTGGTGGCGGCGGTGGAAATACCACGCCCGAGGGCCTCAGTACGCCACCCATCAGTTTAATTAATACGGGTTCTGGTGGGGGTGGTGGAAGTCAGTTTGCTAATTGTTTTGTCACCGGCGCAGGCAATCTGAATGGACTTGGTTTGGGTGCTGGCACGGGCTCTGGCCTCAGTGCCATAGAAGGTCAAGACATTGTGTATCAGGCACCGCCTGCCACGGATTATTCTTTTTATCCTCCGAACACGCATCCTTTATGGAATCACGATACCACGCTCACGGCTTATGGTGATAATTTAATCTATCTATTCAATACGTTGATTCCTCGGCTCTATAATGACGGGTATACGATCGCAATGACAGGTGGCGGGGGTGGCGGATCAGGTTTGGAGTTTTTAAATTCAATCGGCGTTGAGTATCAACCACAGCCTGTTTCTATTGGGTACGGGTTTAATTTTTGTTATGTTTTTAATAAAGCGCACCAATATACGTCGACGGATTGTATCTCCTCGCCCAATGCTGGCTCGGCAAGCGCTACTCTTCTGGAGAGCCTGATTTACAAAAATATAGGTGCTTTTTTTAACCAAGGGATGGGCCTTGCGATTGAAACATGCCCTGGCGGGTATTCGAACTATAAGTGCACGTGTTCTTTTCAACACGCCTACGTGATTTGTGAACTTACGAATCTGCTCGTTGCTAACGGTTTCACAAGTACGGATATCCCCACGTGGCTTATTAACCCTCATTGCAATGACACCTCAGTTATGCTGGCCTCTCACGCTACATTGATGGATCAATTACCCCAACACATCACACCCACTAATTGCGCAATAGCTATTCAGAATTTTTATCAAGTGAAAACAAGCAATGCTTGCGTGCCACCATGGCCTCATTAATGGATAAAATAATTCATGTTGATGTGATTATTATTGGTGCAGGTGCTGCCGGTTTAATGTGTGGCATTGAGGCTGGCGCCAGGGGAAGGAAGGTGCTGATCCTTGATAAAAGTAATAAAGCAGGTAAAAAAATTCTTATGTCGGGTGGCGGACGTTGTAATTTTACGAATCTACACACGAGCCCAGAACATTTTTTATCGCATAATCAACATTTCTGTAAATCCGCGTTAAGTCGCTATACACAATGGGATTTCATTGCGATGGTTGAGCGCCATAAAATTGCTTATTTTGAAAAAACACTAGGCCAATTGTTTTGTGAAGATAAGTCAGCACTCATTGTGAATATGTTATTAACG
The DNA here is from genome assembly GCA_947473535.1 of Legionellaceae bacterium. Classification (GTDB taxonomy): domain Bacteria; phylum Pseudomonadota; class Gammaproteobacteria; order Legionellales; family Legionellaceae; genus CANJFK01. The sequence goes on from CANJFK010000055.1 coordinate 3,440, forward strand.
GAGTGCACAAGAAAGCAGGTTGATGTGCAGTTAAATCAGACGATTGACGCCGTAAAGAAAATAGATAATTATTTTATTGTTAAATGTAACCATGTCGTGTACCAATGCCAGTCATTAGTCGTGGCGAGTGGTGGTTTGTCTATCCCAACGTTGGGCTCCAGCCCTTATGGCTATCAATTAGCAACACAATTTGGTTTGGCCGTTTACCCTACGCGAGCGGGGCTCGTGCCGTTTACTTTGCATACTCAAGATAAGCAACGTTATGAAAGTTTAACCGGTATTTCAGTTGATAGTTTAGTTAGTTGCAATGGCCAGTCTTTTAGAGAAAATATGTTGTTTACGCATCGCGGCTTAAGTGGTCCCGCTATCTTACAAATATCATCTTATTGGAATCCGGGTGATGACGTGGCTATTTCTTTCTTACCTGACATTGATTTATATAGTGAGCTTTTAAAAGCGCGCAGTGAATTTAGTGATAGCTTCTTAAAAACGATACTCGCAAAATGGTTAGCAAAGCGTTTATTAAGTGTTTTTATTGAGCCCGATCTACTGGATACACCGCTTAAACAGCTAACAAACAAACAATTATTGACTATAACTCACGCACTACAAGCTTGGTTTATTAAGCCTAATGCAACGGAGGGTTATAGAACAGCAGAGGTCACCTTGGGCGGTGTTGATTGCAATGAAATATCGTCTCAACGATTTGAGGCTAAAAAGGTGCCAGGGATGTTTTTCATTGGAGAAGTGTTAGATGTGTCTGGTTGGCTGGGTGGTTATAATTTCCAGTGGGCTTGGTCTTCAGGATGGGCTGCGGGACAGGTCGTATAGCGTGGTGGTTCTAGGGGTTGTCAGATCCTAAAAGGCATGCCTATTGTTTTTTGTTATTAGAGCATCGGTGTTTGTTCTTGTTCTTGATCATCTTCCTGCTCTTCCTGCTCTTCCTGCTCTTGAACTGTTGTTGCGCCCCAAATACACTTCGCAATTGCATAGATTGCTAGACCTGCAAGGCCAATGGTTATGGTGCCGGCCACAACACAAAGTGAAATTGGATTCGACATGATGCCAAAAATGGCTGCGCCAATGAGCACAGCAGCAACTACAGTGACGATTTTCAGTACTAGAAGTGCGCAAAAATGAGCGTTTGGCCTGTCAATGACTAACGTGCGTTGTTCATTCCCATCGGCGTCGATTATTATCTCTTCTCGTTTGAACGAGCGATCGATTAGGTGATAGAGTATCCAGTGAGGAATTAAAAGAATGGCGCCACCTGTTGCGCATACTGACGCGACCAAAGTAAGCGACCCTGCGACGGCTACAAATGCCCCACAGTGCATGGTTGTTAAAACAACGCCGCCCAAAACGCCTTGAAGTGTAAAAATACCAACGTTCTTTATTGGCTCAGGTTGGTTCATTACTTCTTTTATCGTTGTATTCATAGGATCTGCGCGTCATTTTTTGAGGTATCACTGAAACTATAGTACATTTTATTAAACGTGGGTTTCTCAATAACCTCGGGATGGCGTACAGTCCCTAAGTTCTTGCTCAATCAACGCAGTGATACTGCAATCGGCTTCTTGAGCGGAGAGCGATAATGTAAGGCGTTGTAATCGTGCGACCATACGTTCTGACACATGACGATCATTTAATAAATCACACATAACGCGTGTTAATTCCAGTGGATTACAATCATATTGTAATAACTCGGGAACAATCATTTCATTTTGTAATAAATTACATAAGCCTAAGTAATTCACTTTAATCAATGCAGATGCGGCTATATAGGTTAAGAGTGACGCTTTGTAAATAATACACATCGGTTTTTGAAGCAAAGCGCACTCGAGAGAGGCAGTGCCTGAGGCGACAACCACACAATCACTGCAGGCAACCGTTTTAACAGCGTTGCCGTTGGTGAGTGTGTAGGGAATGTCTATCTTGTTAAAATAGGATTTTACCAGTGCTGGATCAACTGTTCCCGCGATAGGCACAACAAAATGTAAATCATCGAATTGTTTTGATAATCTGATGGCACTTTCGCACAACACAGGCATGTGGCGCTCAATCTCGTGCGTTCTACTCCCTGGCAGCATTGCAACGATCCGCTTATTTAGAGGTAGCCCCAGTTCATTACGGGTTGCGCTCATATCCACGGATTCGCAGACGGTTTCCACTAAAGGATGACCAACAAAGGTAACTGGAACCCCTGCGTTTTCATAGAGTTTTTTTTCAAAAGGCAGTATGACGGCCATTCTATCAACACAGTCGCGAATCGTTTTGATGCGTCCCGCTTTCCAAGCCCAAATTTGCGGGCTGATGTAGTAAAGAACACGAATGCCTTGTTGTTTGGCAAATTTAGCCAGGCGTAAATTAAACCCAGGGTAATCAACAAGAATTAGTAAGTCGGGCTTGTTCGCTAATAAATGTGCTTTTATATCATGAAATGCACGACGGATAACACGCAGATGCCGTATGACTTCTGAGATACCTGTGACGCCAAAACGAGCAAGGTCACTGACGAGCTGCACACCGGCCGCTTGCATATGTTTTCCGCCAATCCCACTGATGTGTAATAAGTGATTGCTGGCCAGTAATTCTCGAACAAAGGAAGCGGCATGCATATCGCCTGATTCTTCTCCAGCAATAATAACGAGTCGTTTCGGTTGCTGCTTATCAGGACAATACGTTGAGGGGATGTTTTGCATAGTGCAGCAGTGTAATAATTTGTGTGCATTATTGCATTGTCTATGCAGTATATCAATTTTTTGAAAAAGTGTACCTGCAAAGCATGGTCTATAATATGAGTGTATTTAAATCAATCAGGTTGATTGTTATGGTTGAATTACCGCCAGAAATAAAAAAACTATTAGGTGTTCAGACGGAGTACGAATTTGTTCTCTATTGTATGGATTTAGGTTTGTCCGTTGAGGAGAGGTATAGGCTTAAACATAAACGACGCGTTATGACTGGCGATGATGTGATTGCTGACGTGAGCAGTGTTTTAAGAGAGAGGATAACGCTTTCAACTTATAATCTTAATACACTTAAACTCGATGATCAAGTTTTAGTCTTGTCCAATGCAAGATGAGTCTCAAATGATAGTCTGATTCCAATACAAATGAGTCTGAAATAATCGTTAAAAAAGGAATATAGAGGCAAAGTTGTTCATGATAGAGAGATGAA
>CANJFK010000056.1 GCA_947473535.1 Legionellaceae bacterium
ATTTGGTGTATATACGCAACGTTCCTTTTGAAGGCGATGTGCTGCATACATTTTATGATGAAGTAACACGTCATGTTGGCCAGTGTTTGGAGCTTGGTGAAACAGTAGCATCGGAGTCTGTAGGCGAGCGGTGGACATACGTATGTTACGATCCAGCTATCTCGGATGCTTACCGCTCCAGTGCGAACGCCCAGCCGCTCCATACCGACGGCTCGTATCAAATTGAATCGCCCGATGCAACCTGTATGTACTGTATTAGTAATGCATCTCAAGGCGGAGAGACTGTGTTTATTACTGGCGAAAAATTAATTGACACATTAAAAACAGATGAGCCTGAACTGTTTAACCAATTATGTACCATACCCGTTTGCTTTTCACGAAAATTTATAAATGGTGAGAACGCAAAAACGAGGAAAATTATTGAACAAGACTCTCAAGGAGCGATTACGCTAACCTGGAACTATTATCGAGTCGACCCTGAATCCTCCGCAGAAGTTAAACAGATGTGCGAAGCGTTTCATCATTATCTTCAAACCCACATTATGAATTCAAATAAAGTACAGTCACTTCATTTGAAAACTGGAGAGGCATTGCTATGGCTCGATGAAAAAGTGTTACATGGACGAAACAGTTTTGTTGCTTCCCATTTTGGTGAGCGAAATTTAGCTAAAACATGCTTAAAATTAAGCGCGTAAAAACGATATTTTGATTAGGGTCTGTTGACAATTCATCATCCGAAGCCCGACGTCCCGCGACGTCGAAATCTGAATTGTCAACAGACCCTAAGTTAAGCTATCCAGAAGCATTTGTTGATGGCCTGAATTAATGCGAGAATGGATGAGATTAAACAAAACGGGATATGACCATGAGTTTTTTAGACCCCATACTGCTTGCCCGCATACAATTCGCTTTCACCATCAGTTTTCATATTATATTCCCTTCTTTTACCATAGGCCTGGCTAGTTTTTTAGCTGTAATCGAATGGCGCTGGTTAAAAACTGGCAATGCCGTTTTTCATGACATTTATAAATTCTGGGTAAAAATATTTGCGGTTACATTTGGTATGGGTGTTGTTTCCGGTGTGGTGATGTCCTACGAGTTTGGTACCAATTGGTCTGTTTTTTCTGACAAAACTGCCAATGTGCTGGGACCTTTACTGGGATTTGAAGTGCTGACTGCTTTTTTTCTTGAAGCTTCATTCCTGGGAATCATGTTATTTGGTTGGGGCAAAGTCAGTAAACGCATGCATTTTATAGCCACTTGCATTGTGGCCATTGGCACCCTAATTTCTGCATTTTGGATTCTGGCAGCCAATAGCTGGATGCAAACACCGCAAGGGTTTACAGTTGGCGCGGATGGACGCCTTATGCCGTTGAATTGGCTATCTATTATCTTTAATCCTTCATTTCCCTACCGTTTCGCCCATATGGTAACCGCTGCTTATCTAACCACAGCGTTTGTCGTGGGTGGTGTTGGTGCTTGGTATATTTATAAAAAGCGCTACATTCCTCAAGCTAAAATCATGTTAGGTATGGCCGTTTTGTTAACGTCGATCCTGACTCCTGTCCAGATGTTGATTGGTGATCAACATGGATTGAACACTTTAAAATACCAACCTGCTAAAATCGCCGCTATGGAAGGGATTTGGGATACAGAAAAAGATGCGGGCTTGAGACTGTTTGCTATTCCTGATCAGAAACATCAAACAAATCACTTTGAAGTCATAGTTCCTCATCTTGGCAGTTTGATATTAACCCATAGCCTGAAGGTTGAAATAAAGGGCTTAAAAGCTTGGCCCAAGGAAGACAGACCACCGGTGATATGGGTGTTTTTTGCGTTTCGAATTATGGTAGGCATGGGTATTTTAATGCTCCTGCTGAGTATAAGCAGCGCAATTCAATATTTTAGAAATAAACTGTTTAATTCTCGCTTTTTACCCTTGTGCTGGATAAGCATGATCCCGTCAGGGTTTATTGCTTTGCTTTCCGGCTGGTTTGTGACGGAAATTGGACGGCAACCTTACACGGCTTATAATGTATTACGCACAGCTCAATCTGTTTCTCCAGCCATACTCGGACCTCAAGTAGCCTGGTCCTTATTGGCTTTCGTGATCATTTATTCAATCGTATTTGGCTCAGGACTTTTCTACATTTTAAAAATTATCAAACACGGCGTTTTGGCGGTTGAAGAGCAAGATTCCTATTACAAAAACAGCCTGGAGGCTTCGATAATGGACGCCAATACAAAAGGAGACAATCATGTTTGACTTCTCTTCATCTATCAATCTGCCACTGATTTGGGGCTTACTCATAGCCACTGCGATATTTTTATATGTATTTTTGGATGGTTTCGATCTGGGGACAGGCATTATATTCCCACTCGCCCCGACAGATGAATGCCGCAACCGAATGATGAATTCCATAGCACCCTTCTGGGATGGCAATGAAACCTGGCTTGTTTTAGGTGGCGGCGGATTATTTGCGGCTTTTCCTCTGGCTTATTCCATATTACTACCGGCATTTTACATCCCGATCATTAGCATGTTATTGGGATTAATCCTGCGTGGTGTTGCATTTGAGTTTCGTTTTAAGGCCAATAAATCCCGATTCATTTGGGATCATGTCTTTCATTTTGGCTCGCTAATAGCAGCCTTCTGCCAAGGTGTCATTTTGGGTGGTTTTATCCTCGGTGTTCAAGTACACGGCAGGAACTTTTCAGGAGGCGCTTTTGATTGGCTCACCCCCTTTAGCGTCATGACTGGTTTAGCCTTAATCTTTGGCTACGCCTTGTTAGGTTCTACCTGGCTTATAATGAAAACAGAAGGAATAACCCAGGCTTGGGCGCGCAAGGTTGCAAAATATGCATTGGCTTTTGTTGGACTTTTTTTATTAATCGTAACCATCGCCATGCCCTTTCTAAATCAGGAAATTAAAACCTTCTGGTTCAGTCTACCTACGTTCTATTACCTTGCTATTGTCCCGCTAGTCAGCGCATCGCTGTATATACTTGTCGCTTATGATCTGATCAAACAAAAACCCGAATACCGCCCATTTTTGTGCAGTATTGGGATATTTCTTACAGCTTACGTAGGTTTGGGATTAAGTGTATACCCATGGATTATTCCCTTTAAATATACATTAAAAGAAGCAGCCGCCTCAGGACCTGGCCTTTCATTATTATTAGTGGGCGTTGTGCCGTTATTACCTTTAATTCTGGGATATACCGCATATTGTTATTATATATTCCGGGGAAAAGCAGGCCATGAACCTCTTTATTAAGTTAAAAAACCGGGTAAATGCTCATCCAAAAATAAAACAATGGTTATGGTTTGTAACGCTTTGGTTTGCAGGACTATTCACTGTATTAATCATGACTGCGCCGCTAAAATGGTTGATTATTATGATGAGATAACGCAGTTAGTGTAACGCATGTGTAACGTCTCACTTAATGAAGGGGTCCGTCACGCGTCATTTATCTGCCCTTGCACGCCGTCGTTAACACTGGGCGCTAAAAAACCGAAAACCCGTGTGCGCAAGGTATACATCACTGCCTGTTGTTCGCTATACTTGCCAGTTTGATATACACTTCGCGCGAAGGGATATCCCATAAATAATGAAGAGGTTCTGATGCCGATATATGAATACCAATGTTCAAAGTGCCATCACCAATTTGATTTGATGCAAAAAATGAGCGCTGATCCGGTTAAAAATTGTCCTAGTTGTTCTGAGGACTCTGTTGTACGGCTAGTATCGGCAGCCGGTTTTCAGTTAAAGGGGACGGGTTGGTATGAGACGGATTTTAAAAATAAAGGCAAACCCGAACCGAAATCAGATAAGCCAGCATCCGATGTGAAAAATACGGATCAAAAAACAGTGGCACCCACAACGCCCTCGTGTAAGAGCAAAGGTGAGTCAGATTGAAAGGTAAAGCAATAAGAAGTTATTTACTTGCGGGGTTAGTTGTTTGGTTACCCATTTTGGTGACGTTTGTCATCTTGCATTTTATTGTTGATTTGCTAGATAAAACGATGGCTCTTTTACCTCACGCCTATCAACCAGAGCAACTTTTTGGGATTCATTTGCCGGGTCTCGGTGTGTTGTTGTCGTTGATGTTGTTGCTTATTACGGGCATCGTCGCGACCAATTTTCTGGGACAGCGTTTAGTGAGTTGGAGCGAAGCAGTACTCGATAAAATTCCACTGGTTCGGTCTATTTACAATGCAACGAAGCAGATGATACAGGCAATATTTGCGACCAACAGCCATGCTTTTCGTAAGGTGCTTTTGATTGAGTATCCTCGTAAAGGCCTTTGGAGTATCGCTTTTCAAACCGGGATTGCTGACGTACAAATAAGTGAGCATACGGGAACGGAGATGCTTTCCGTTTTTATACCGACAACACCAAATCCTACGTCAGGATTTTTAATTCTGGTGCCGAAAATGGATGCTATTGAATTGTCAATGACGATAGACGAAGCGTTGAAATTAGTTATTTCATTGGGTGTGATGCAACCTGCACCTCGCGCGTCTACAATGTGAAATTTTGGTATAAACACTATGGTCTGTTGACAATTCAGATTTCGACGTCCCACGACTTGTTCGCGGGATCCATTTCAATCTGATTTTGTGCAATAGGCCGGTACATTAAGCAGGATCACTGGATCCCGCGAACAAGTCGCGGGACGTCGGGCTTCTGATGATGAATTGTCAACAGACCTTATTTTTATTTAAACTTTATTCAAGGGGCAACGTTATGAGATCACACTATTGCACTGATGTTAATGAATCGATGATAGGTACTACGATTACGGTGTGTGGTTGGGTGCATAATCGACGGGATCACGGCGGGGTCATCTTTCTTGATGTTCGAGATAGTTCAGGTATGGTACAGGTCGTGTATGAGCCAGAGCAATCGGCTATGTTTTCCCTTGCTGAGAAACTTCGTCATGAATTTGTTATTCGAGTGACGGGGATTATCCGTCAACGTCCAAGTGGGATGATCAATGACAGAATGTTGACCGGGCGAATTGAGATAGTTGGTACCGAGTTGGATATTCTCAATCAAGCTCAAACGCCGCCGTTTCTCCCTGATGAGCATCAATTGATTAATGAAGACTTGCGCTATCGTTATCGTTACCTTGATCTTCGACGCGCTGACATGCAGCATAATTTAAAACTACGCCACAGGCTGACCAGTTGTATTCGTACGTTTCTGAACGCGCAAAATTTTATCGACATAGAAACGCCGATGCTGACAAAAGCGACACCGGAAGGTGCCAGGGATTACCTTGTCCCCTCGCGTGTACATCCAGGGCAATTTTATGCGTTGCCCCAATCGCCACAACTATTCAAGCAATTATTGATGATGTCAGGGTTTGATAAGTATTATCAAATTGTGCGTTGTTTTCGTGATGAAGATTTACGAGCCGACCGGCAACCAGAATTTACGCAGCTTGATATCGAGATGGCGTTTATTGATGAATCCGTCATTCTAAATCTCATTGAAGGCATGTTAAAAACAATTTTTCTTGAAATCCTGCATGTTGACATACCAGAAACACTGCCTCGCATGACCTATGCAGAAGCAATGCGACGGTTTGGCAGCGATAAGCCCGATTTGCGTAACCCACTAGAGCTTGTCGATATTGATGATTTGGTTCGTGACTGTAATTTTAACGTGTTTTCTGCCGCGGCCACGGATCCAGCAGGGCGCGTTGTTGCTTTAAAACTACCTAACGGTTGTGCCTTGAGCCGAAAAGAGCTCGATGCGTATGGTCAATTTGTTGGTATTTATGGGGCAAAAGGATTGGCCTACATTAAGGTTAATGACAGGCAGCAAGGCCTACAAGGGCTGCAATCGCCCATCATTAAATTTCTTTCGGAAACACACGTCAATGCTATTTTAGATCGATTAGATGCTCAAACGGGGGATGTCATTTTCTTTGGATCAGACAAAGAAAAAGTGGTGAATGAATCCATGGGAGCCTTACGGATTAAGCTAGGGCAAGATTGTAACTTGCTCGAGGCCGGTTGGCGCTTGGTTTGGATTATTGATTGGCCTATGTTTGAGACCGATGCTAATAGCAATAAATTGCAGGCTGTGCATCATCCTTTTACCTCACCACAATCATTGTCTGAGGAATCACTGCGAGCCAATCCTACGAGTACTTTGGCCAAGGCCTATGACATTGTGATCAACGGGTATGAAATTGGGGGTGGTTCGATTCGTATTCATCATCCACAATTACAGCAAACCGTGTTTGATATGTTAGGTATTGGCGCGGATGAAGCGCAAGATAAATTTGGTTTCTTGTTAGATGCGCTTCAATATGGTTGCCCTCCACATGGCGGTATTGCGCTAGGTATTGATAGACTTGCTATGTTACTAACCGCATCCAGTTCGATTCGTGATGTGATTGCTTTTCCAAAAACACAGTCTGCCTCTTGTTTGTTAACGAACGCGCCAACTTGCGTCGGTAATACTCAACTCACTGAATTGGGAATACGCGTTGCACCAACAGCACAAGTTAAATAAATCCCCGAAAACGGAAGCAGAGTTACTGGATCGCTGCCAAGGGCTAGAAGGATTAAACCTGGCG
>CANJFK010000057.1 GCA_947473535.1 Legionellaceae bacterium
CCATTGCATAAGTAATCGTTTTTTTATCTTTTAAATTAAATTCATTCATCAAATGGTCGCTTGCCTCTTCAATTTTTTTCAAGTGACTCATTGCTTTTTTATTATTAATTTTATTAATCAGTTTTGGGTAAGAATCTACAATATTTTTCATTCGATAAAATGTTTTGAGCCATGTTTCTTTTTTAGGGCTTATTTTTTTTTGAATATCTGCTGATTCATTGGCAACCCGAGTAATAAAGATCAACCAATCGTCCATTTGTTTGCTCAATACCTGATTCATTGCTTGATGCAGTAATTTCGTATCACCAGTTTGTAATGCTGCTAACGGGTGTTTCTCGCTTTTTACTTGAGTCATGAACCATCGCAGGCGTTCCACCTCGTCTCTGATATCATTCTGGCTCTGCTCTAACTTTAACAACAACTCATCCACGCTCAAGGGGGCGGCCGTCGAAGGATTTGCTCTTTGGCTTACTATAGACCAAAAGTGGCTCCTGGTTGTTGTTGAGCTACTAGCGCTGAAAAATCCACCTATCGATGATTTCGATGGATTAGCCTCTAGTGGTGAAAGATCATCATCCGAATCGTCTGACACCTGTTCTTCATCATTTTCTTCAATAAGCGTCACTAAAGCTAAAGCATCCCGCTTTAAACCGAGAGCATGAATGTCTTCCTTCAAACGAACAGCAATTGGGGCCATCGCGGCGCACTCTTCCTGGCTCTCATTAAAAAAAGCGATTAATGCGTCACTCCGTTGGTTTTGGTCAATAACCCAACGCTTGCCCATTGCCGTTGCAATATCTTCTAACAGTTGGTTATCCGTTACATGCGCCCTTCTGACTTTTTTAGTGATTTGCTGTGTCGCTTGGTTGCTTACTAATCGTTCAAATTCATTCATTTTACCCGGATTATCCGTTACTAAACTGATCGAATTGTTCGCTTTGTTTGCAAAATAAAGCCGTCCTTTATACCGAACATAGGCTCTAATTGATTCCATAGGCAACTGATCAAGACCTACCTGCTTAGGGTCATCCGTCATCCATAAAACATCACAAGCAAAAACACAGGCATCCCCACTCGATAATTCATGCCAAAGTTCAATACCTTTTACTCGCCAATCAGCATACTCGACTGAACCAGGATCCGGGCGATTTTCCCAATGGCGTGTGTAATCGGACGTGACGATGGGTGCGCGTAAACAATCGAATGCAACTTGGGTTTCTTTGATTTTAGCAATCAGCGCGAGTTTATGTTCTATCGATTGATCTATCTCAGCCAGATCATCTGATGTAGTCGTATCGTCTAATGCGGCAAGTTCTTGTTGAAGTTGATTTTTTTTTGCTATCCAAGCGTCTTTTCTTTCATCTCTCGATGCTAACAAATCAACCATCTGTCCCACATCCGTCAGCGATTGATAAGTGGCCAACCTCGAATTCAAAATGGCTAGTTTATCTTGCAAGCAAACGCCTTCTGACAACAAAGACGGTTTAACCAAATCCTGAACCGCCGGATCATCAATGCTTAATTCTAAAAAATCCCTAAATGCAAGGCCCAATTGATAGGATTGTTCATCGATTACCTGTAAAACACTACTGCTGCTTAAATAGCTGTTGCTGGTCTCAAGCAACCGGTAAGCAGATGGATTGAAGCCAAAATAAGCGGCAGGTCCAGAACCATGATCTTCATCAACCGACGTTAAGACCAGTTTAGCCATATTCCATCCAGCTTGGATCGCTCGGTTGAAATATTTTGTATTTTTTTCAACCTGATCATTTGTTTCTGCTGCATCAAGTAAATCTGAAATAGGTATGACTTGCTTCGAATCATTTTCATCTAGAGAATCAATTTTAGAACGCCGCGGGTGTTGCAGTAAGCGCGCATACTCTACAGATAATATTTTCTCACTGACTATATCTTCAAGTGCTTTTTTTAGTTTGTTAAGTGCTTTGATGTAGTTTTCATATATGCCGGTATACCCTTGTTTTGCCGTCAGATTAAATACTAATTTAGTCTGCTCAACAGTAAGACCTAGTGAGTGTGTTGGATCATTTAACATTGCGATTACGTTTTGATGCTCAACCCCAAGTTCATTTTTTAACGGAATTGAAACAACCACGTCTTTTTTATTTTTAATAGCAAGGTATAGGTTATCCGCCTTGTCTTTATAAAGGTATAGACGTTGAAACTTTACCTCGCTATCTGCAGGCTTTCCATCATAGTTTAATTTTATCTTAAACCCATATTTACTATATTTGGACATTGCACCACCCGTTATCCACAAATCAATCTAAGAAGACTGCATTTCAGACCACAATGAACGATCATGTCCGAAACAAGAGCAACATTATTTGCCCCTAATTCGGTCAATTATAGCAAATAATGGGAACTAGTGATGGATTTATTGCAAATCAATCTTACGATGCTTCGCGAGCATCGTTTCATGGTAAACTATCAGCAACAACTTATTTGAGGCTTTTGTTATGTCTGAAAATTATACTGCTGAAGCGATCGAAGTATTAAGTGGCCTAGAACCGGTACAACGCCGTCCTGGAATGTATACGGATACAGTGCGACCAAATCACTTAGCGCAAGAAGTCATCGATAATAGTGTTGATGAAGTTCTTGCTGGATTCGCAAGCCAAATTTTCGTGACACTGCATGAGGACAACTCCGTTGAGGTAACCGACAATGGCCGCGGAATGCCTGTTGATTTACACCCGCAATTAGGATTAAGCGGTGTAGAAGTGATCATGACGCGATTACACGCCGGCGGTAAGTTCTCCGACAAAAATTACAGTTTCTCAGGCGGACTGCACGGTGTAGGCGTGTCCGTTGTCAATGCATTATCAGAGCGTCTCGATGTAACCATCAAACGCAATGGAACCTTGTATCAAATGTCGTTTGAAAATGGGGACAAAATCAATGAGCTTAACGAAATAGGCGTCACTAAAAAACGAGAGACGGGTACAACGATTCGTTTTTGGCCAAATGCCAGCTATTTTGACACGACACGATTGTCAGTAAAACACCTCACCCACGTACTCCGTGCAAAAGCTGTACTATGCCCTGGTTTATCCATGACCTTTATTAATAAAATAACCCAGGAAGAAACACATTGGTGTTATGAGCAAGGGTTAGCTGATTACTTACGCCAATCATTACCCGTTGACTATCTACCAGAAGAACCCTTCACTGGCGAATTCAAAAGCGATGAAGGAACAATTGATTGGGCTTTGGCTTGGTCAGCTACTACATCGAATAGTAGTTTAAGTGAAAGTTATGTGAATTTAATTCCGACAGTGCAGGGTGGAACGCATGTCAATGGTTTGCGGTCAGGGCTTTTTGATGCCTTAGCCCTATTTTGTGAACTACGTAATTTATTGCCGCGCGGGGTCAAATTAGCGGCTGACGATCTATGGGAGCCCTGTCAATATGTATTGTCCGTTAAAATGAAAGAACCACAATTTGCTGGGCAAACCAAAGAACGCTTAAGCTCAAGGCAATCAGCCGCTTTTGTTAGCAACGTCATCAAAGACGCCTTCGCACTTTGGCTCAACCAACATCGTAATCAAGGTGAAATGATTGCTACATTGGTCATTGAGCGCGCTCAGAAACGATTACGCCAAGCCAAACAGGTGGCACGAAAACGCGTACACCAAGGCCCCGCGTTACCTGGAAAATTAGCGGATTGCTTACAACAAGACTTGAGTCAAGCTGAGTTATTCTTAGTCGAAGGTGACTCTGCTGGCGGTTCAGCAAAACAGGCGCGCAGTAAGGATTTTCAAGCTATTTTACCCCTACGCGGTAAAATTCTAAACTCCTGGGAAGTCGAATCGACACAAGTATTAGCCTCACAAGAAATTCACGATATTTCAGTGGCCATCGGTATCGATCCAGGCTCTGATGATCTATCAGGGCTACGTTATGGCAAAATTTGCATCCTTGCCGATGCAGATTCAGATGGTGCCCACATTGCCACATTGATATGCGCCCTCTTCCTCCGTCATTTCAAGCCATTAGTCCTGGCAGGTCACATCTATGTTGCCATGCCACCGCTCTATCGTATTGATGCAGGTAAAATAGTGCACTATGCCTTGGACGATGAGGAGCGAGATAAAATTACAGCCATGCTTATTCAAAGTAATAGAGGAAAAATTAACGTACAACGCTTCAAAGGACTGGGTGAAATGAATCCGCTGCAACTTCGTGAAACGACCATGGATCCCAATACAAGGCGGCTCGTACAGTTAACGCTAGAGGATGAACCAACGACGATGGCGCTCATGGATATGATGCTTGCTAAAAAACGTGCGGGTGATCGTAAAATTTGGTTAGAGAGCAAAGGTAATTTAGCTGCTATGTGAGAATACCTTCAGTTTGAAAATATTTGAAAATATACGGATCGTGGTGTATAAATAAATTACATATAGTGTATTTTTTAAGAAGAAATCCACGTGAGCTTAACCCAAACACAACTAGACGCATTAAACCGTTATCATCAGGCCGGCATTAACTTGCAAACTGCGCAGTCACGCTTGAGTAATGTTAAAGAAGCACTACAAAAAACAAAAAATAGAGTCTACATAGAAAAAAAAGCGGACAATCTATTCACTCGACTTTATCAAGACTGGTTCAATCCGACAATTAATAATATGAAATTTTATTGTTAAACAGGTTCAAAACACGTGCGATAAAGCGAAAAAAGAGGTCAACTCTGCTTACAGTGACTGCACGAAGTTAGGTATACCACGAACTGAGCTAATTAAAAAGGAAGTACAAACACCGTTAACTAAAGCACACGCCAACAACAAGCGCCACAAAAACGAGCAATTTGTATATGACACAGAGCCACTATCACCAGGCCCACCTTCATCTAATATTCCCCTTACCGCGATGCGTTCAACGCAACAGAGCTCAAGCCCTGGGGACATTGCTGCTAGAGTTGGAAACTCAGTGGCGAAACCCAACAAGGAAAAGAAAGAAGCCACGTTGGATGATTTTTCTGCATCTCCAAAAAATATGTTACCAAAATAAATCCTTTAAGTTACAGATCCGCCTAAATTTTGAATGATACTGAGTGGCATGAGGTTAAGAAACAAAGCCACCGCTCTTCTCAGTTTTTGCGACACAACCTCATTTATGCCAACGCCCGCAGTTACTCATGTTTTACTTCTTTGTTGACAGTTAATTTTCAGTAACTTACGTGCTATTTGTAACAGAATAGTGTCTTTGTATGCTATAATGATATAAGTATACACTTAATTCATTGTTTTTTGCGCTGAATTGTCAACAGACCCTAATTTCAGGAAATTAAGACATGTATAAATTCCTAGATTTTTTTAAAGACAAGAAAGGCCGGATCGTTTTATTCCAAGCGCCTAATGCGCCGCTAATCTTCTGGTTTATACTTGCGGTATTAAATTTGCTTTGGAGTAATAATCAGCCAAAAGTCCATTATCTTTTTCACATGCTCAGTTTTGGTTTTATCTTTACTTGGGCATGGCTAGAGATAACAAGTGGGGTTAACTACTTTCGCCGTGCACTTGGTCTGTTAGTCTTGTTTATCGCAATTTGCTTTTAGCCTTATATACTTGTCGCTAGGGAAAGTGCATCCTCTGGATCGGCTGCATGAATCATGATGGGCTCAAGGCGGCAAACTTGTTTAATTGCCTCTACAGTATGTATCGACGTCGGATGGTCTGAGTTCGCAAGAACCAAATTAATAGACTGGTAAAAAGTAGTCGTTCGCTCCAGTAGTTTGGAACGTACTTCAGGATCAACATGAAGTACTTCCTGGATAATAGGTTGCGAAAGAAATAGCTGTGCTTGCTGAGAATTAAACCAAGGCTCGAGGTAATTTCCCTCAACACAACGTACTTTTCTTGTATATGTCCCATGTTTATTACATGCCAATGCCATCACCTCGAAACTTCCAGTTCTTCCGGAATTTTTATCACATTGTAGTTGAAATCCGGAAGGTACTTTGACATTTAATTGTGGCATAGATCTTTCTAGTCCAATCGCTTCAATCTGCTGTTTGACTAGTTGTACAACACGATTAGGATCATTGAGTTGCCCACCCATAATTTGTATAGAAGCCGTTTCTAAACGTCCTCCATGCTGAATAAATGCATCAATAAAAGCCGTTAAATTATCTACTCGTACATCGGGG
Source organism: Legionellaceae bacterium (assembly GCA_947473535.1). Taxonomy (GTDB): domain Bacteria; phylum Pseudomonadota; class Gammaproteobacteria; order Legionellales; family Legionellaceae; genus CANJFK01. The sequence continues at coordinate 6,170 of CANJFK010000057.1, forward strand.
AAATAAACATTTGCATAATTAATGTGCGCCATTCCAAAATGGGAGCAGATTTTATCCTCATTAATGTTTTTAAATAAAACAACAATACAACTTGTTATATCATAAGTACTTACAAAAAAGTTCTGTTTTGTTTCGAGGAAATTACAGATGGCGTATTGAGTCATACCGACAGTGCAGTTCGTTATTCCACTTTCTGATGATATTTCATGATTATCGAACATAAGATTTTCCAATAAAATTATGAAGATATTGTACATAAGTTAAGTTACATAGTCAAATATTAGTCTTGTCCAATGCAAGATGAGTCTCAAATGATAGTCTGATTCCAATACAAATGAGTCTGAAATAATCGTTAAAAAAGGAATATAGAGGCAAAGTTGTTCATGATAGAGAGATGAACATACGAATGAATGAC
>CANJFK010000058.1:0-6502 GCA_947473535.1 Legionellaceae bacterium
GGTAGCTTTATTGTCGAAGGTATTTCCGACTCGTTCACATACTGTTTCTGCTCAAGGCGGGATTACCGCTGCCCTCGGCAATGCGGATGCTGATGGTGACGACTGGCGTTGGCATATGTATGATACAGTTAAAGGTGCTGATTATATTGGCGATCAAGATTGTATTGAGCATTTATGCAGAACCGCGCCTGAGGCAGTTTACGAACTGGAACATATGGGTTTACCCTTTTCTCGCACCGATGAGGGTAAAATTTATCAACGTCAATTTGGCGGACAATCCAAAAATTTTGGTGGTGAACAAGCTGCTCGCACCTGTGCTGCCGCAGACAGAACAGGCCATGCGTTGTTGCATACGCTTTACCAACAAAATTTGAAGGCAAAAACGCACATATTTAGTGAATGGTTAGCGCTTGATTTTGTTAAAGATGCGCACGAGAAGATAGCCGGCGTCACGGCCATGTGTATTGAAACCGGTGAGGTTGTCTTTTTTCAATCACGTGTTTGTATTTTGGCAACAGGTGGTGCAGGGCGTATTTATCAATCCACTACGAATGCTTATATTAATACGGGCGATGGTTTTGGTATGGCGTTGCGTGCGGGTTTACCCTTGCAAGACATGGAAATGTGGCAGTTTCATCCTACAGGGATTGCGGGCGCGGGCACGTTAGTGACTGAAGGCTCACGAGGCGAGGGTGGCTACCTGATCAATAAAGATGGTGAGCGTTTCATGGAGCGTTATGCGCCGCATGTAAAAGATCTCGCTTCTCGAGATGTGGTGGCGCGAGCAATTGCTTTGGAATTGCGCGCAGGGAAAGGGTTTGATCCTAATGGCGTCGATCACGTTAAATTAAAATTGGATCATTTAGGCGCTGATTTGATTAATTCGCGTTTGCCAGGGATTCGTGAACTTTCAATACAATTTGCGGGTGTTGATCCGATTATCGAACCAATTCCCGTTGTGCCAACCTGTCATTATTCAATGGGAGGTATTCCCACCAATATCCATGGTCAAGTGATAACCAAGAGCCATGGTAAAGAACAAATTGTTGATGGTTTGTATGCCGTTGGCGAGTGCGCCTGTGTCTCGGTCCATGGCGCTAATCGCTTGGGCGGAAATTCGTTGATTGACCTTGTAGTGTTTGGACGCGCTGTTGGTTTACACGTGGATAAATTATGGCAATCCAATCAACTGCCGGATATGCCCTACGTTGCAGAAGACGATATTGCCGCATCCTTGGTACGTTATCAACGTTGGCAAAATTCAACGGATGGTGAGAGTCCTGCTGTTATACGAGATGAAATGCAGCGTGTGATGCAAGAGGATTTTGGCGTCTTTCGAACGGGCGAAATCATGGCAAAAGGCTTGCTTCGTTTAGAGGCATTACGCGAGCGGCTGGCCCATGCAAAGCTTGCTGATAAGAGCGAGGTATTTAACACTGAACGGGTAACCTCGTTGGAGTTGGATAACTTGATGGCAACCGCTTTTGCAACAGCGCAATCAGCGATTGCTCGGACAGAAAGTCGCGGTGCGCATAGTCGTGAAGATTACCCGGAACGTGATGATGCGAACTGGATTAAGCACACGATGTATTTTATGCAAGACGATTCAATTGATTATCGTCCGGTGAATACATCGCCTAAATATGTCGAGCCATTTGAGCCGAAAGAACGCATTTATTAATAAGGGCCGCGCCAGAATTTACTTCCCATTCTGGCGCGAAGCTGAATATTGGCTTGACACGTTTGGATCTTTAAAAAAGGTGAGGTGTACTTGCGGTACATTGAGCTTTTTTTAAAGATCCAAACGTGTCAAGACGATGTTCAGATTTGATGCAAGAATGGGAAGTTAATTTTGGCGCGATCCTAAGGATTTATCATGGCTGATATCAGACATCTGAGTCTGTCTATTTATCGATACAACCCCGAGGTGGATTCAAAGCCTTATATGCAGGATTATGGGATCGATATTCCTAGCAACAGTGATCCTATGCTATTGACGTTGTTAGAGCGTTTGAAAGCAGAGCAAGACCCAACGATCTCGTTTCGACGCTCATGTCGAGAAGGTGTCTGTGGTTCGGATGGAATGAATATTAATGGTAACAATGGGTTGGCTTGTATTACCCATTTATCGGCATTAAATACCGATAAAATCGTCATTAGGCCTTTGCCTGGCTTCCCGGTGGTGCGTGATCTCGCTGTTGATTTGAGTCAATTTTATCAGCAATATGAGCGCATTGAACCCTATTTGCAAAATGATACTGTTGCCCCTGCGCGAGAACGATTACAATCGCCCGCGGAGCGTGCGAAATTAGATGGCTTATATGAGTGCATTTTATGTGCTTGCTGTACGAGCTCTTGTCCGTCATTTTGGTGGAACCCTGAGAAATTTGTTGGGCCTGCCGGGTTATTGCAAGCGCGGCGATTTTTGGCCGATAGCCGTGATACAGCGACGCAACATCGGTTGGGTAAATTACAAGATCCATTTAGTGTTTTTCGTTGCCGTACCATTATGAATTGTGCAAATGTTTGTCCGAAGGGCCTTAATCCAACACAAGCGATCGGCGAAATACGTAAACAAATGTTGTCACAAGAAACTTGATTGGTAACTGCTCATACGTCATCCGGAGTGTAGCGAGGGATCGCCTGGTGTTGGCACAGTGCCACATTTCGGCGATCCCTCTCTGCACTCGGGATGACGTACGGGGTGAGCAATGACCTTGATTGACTATTTTATTTGTGGAGAAAATGAGTAATGAGCAGCAGTAATTTGCAAAATGAATGGGCTACTTCCTACCTATCCGGTGGAAATATGGCTTACGTTGATGCATTGTATGAGGATTATTTAGCTGACCCTCAGTCCGTGTCGGACGAGTGGCAGACAGTCTTTCAAGCGTTACCACCCGTTGATGGTCAAGCAACGGATGTATCACATCGGGATATCCGTGATTATTTCTTACAAAATGCAACAAGTAAACAATGCGCATTGATTGCGGCAAGTGATGATAAACAAGCGCAAGTCAGTCAATTAATTAATGCTTATCGCGCAAATGGTCATCTGGCTGCAACGCTTGATCCATTGGAAATGGCAGTTAGGCCACACGTGACTAGTCTTGATTTGGCAGCGCATCAGCTTTTCGATGCAGATCTAAGTAGCACTTTTTCTGCTGGTGAGTCTTTTTCCTCGCAGCAAATGCCACTAGCCAAGATTTATCAAGTACTACGTGAAACGTATTGTGGCAGTATTGGTGTTGAATACATGCACATTGCTAATTTTGAAGAAACGGAATGGTTACAGCAGCGTTTAGAGTCTGTACGTGGCCGCCCTGTGTTTAATGCTGATCAAAAACTTCAAATTCTGAATGAATTAATAGCCGCTGATGGGCTTGAGCGCTATTTGGGTACCCGCTATGTAGGACAAAAACGTTTTTCATTGGAAGGTGGGGACTCCTTAGTCCCCATGATGAAAGAGATTATCCGACTAGGTTGTAACGATGGTGTTAAAGAGCTTGTCATCGGCATGGCGCATCGTGGCCGTTTAAATATATTAGTGAACGTTTTGGGGAAGGAGCCTGATCAATTATTTCAGGAATTTGAAGGCAAATTTAATGCAGAGCGCACCGGCGACGTTAAATACCACTTAGGTTTTTCTTCTGATCTACGATCCTCAACCGGGGCTATCGTGCACGTGGCACTGGCGTTTAATCCATCACATTTGGAAATTATTGGTCCGGTAGTTGAAGGTTCTGCGCGCTCGCGTTTGCGCAGACGCAACGATCTAGAGAAAAAAAATACGGTGGTACCTATTGTCATTCACGGTGATGCGGCGTTTGCCGGTCAAGGCGTGGTTATGGAGACGTTCAATTTTTCGCAAGCACGAGGCTATTGCACGGGTGGCACGGTACATATTGTTATTAACAATCAAATTGGCTTTACCACCAGTAATCCGCTAGATGCACGTTCTACCTTATATTGCACTGATGTGGCTAAGATGGTGCAAGCGCCCGTTATCCACATTAATGGTGATGATCCTGAGGCGGTGGTATTTGCGACGCAGATTGCCTTTGAGTTTCGTATGAAATTCAAACGTGATGTTGTTCTAGATCTTGTTTGTTATCGTCGTCAAGGTCATAACGAAGCAGATGAGCCATCAGTAACACAACCGGAAATGTACAAAAAAATTAAGTCGATGCGACTTTTACGTGAAAAATATGCCGATCAATTAATTGCCGCAGGTTTAATCACAGAGAAAAAAGTTGCTGATTTAATCGACGCGTATCGTGACGCACTCGATGAAGGCAAGGCCATTGTTGATGTTGTACCGGATTCGTATGCGGGTAAAATTTCCGTCGATTGGAAACCTTATGTGCATACAAAATGGACGGATAAAGCGGATACCACGGTTAGCCCAACTGTTTTGCAAGCGTTATCACAAAAACTTCAGGCATTACCGAAAGGATTTGAGTTGCACCCGGTTGTTAAACGATTGTTAATGGACCGGGAAAAAATGTCGTTGGGTGAGATCCCTATTAATTGGGGCTATGCTGAAACCATGGCTTATGCTTCATTACTAAGTGAAGGGCATGAAGTACGCTTATCAGGCCAGGATTGTGGTCGTGGCACGTTTGCTCATCGCCACGCGGTGTTACACGATCAGCACAATGGGGATATTGTGGTGCCGTTGGCGTCGGTCGCGTCTGATCCAATGAAACCATTCTCGGTTATTGATTCGGTACTATCCGAAGCGGCTGTTTTAGCCTTTGAATATGGTTATTCTGCGTCAGAGCCAACATCGTTGGTTCTTTGGGAGGCTCAATTTGGCGATTTCGCCAATGGCGCACAAGTTGTTATTGATCAATTTATTAGCTCTGGCGAACAAAAGTGGGGTCGTTTATGTGGTCTGGTGATGTTGCTCCCGCATGGTTATGAGGGCCAAGGCCCCGAGCATTCATCTGCCCGTCTTGAGCGCTACATGCAATTGTGTGCACAGCAAAACATGCAAGTATGCACACCAACAACACCCGCACAAATATTCCATTTACTCCGTCGTCAAATTGTACGAAAGTTTCGTAAACCATTGATTGTGATGACACCGAAGAGTTTATTACGGCATAAATTGGCGGTATCCTCTCTGCAAGATTTAACCCAGGGCGAATTTTATACAGTGATTCCAGAGGTTGATCCATTGAACTCGGCAGACGTGACGCGAGTCGTATTGTGTTGCGGAAAAGTTTATTATGATCTCTTACAAAAGAGACGAGATGACGCAATGAACAATGTAGTCATTGTGCGCATTGAGCAATTGTATCCTTTTCCCAAAAAAGCATTGAGGCAGGAACTTGAAAAATACCCAAATGCAAAGCAGGTTGTGTGGTGCCAAGAAGAGCCCCAGAATCAGGGTGTTTGGTTTTCGTCTCAACACAATATGAAAGATTGTTTGCAGCATGAGCAGTCGCTGTTATATGCAGGTAGAGGTTTTGCTGCGGCACCCGCTGGTGGTAGCGCCTATGTTCATGTGCAACAACAAGATGAACTAGTAAAACAAGCGTTGTTGCCAAATTAACTTATTATATAAATAGAAGGTATACCCATGTCAATTGAAGTCAAAGTCCCTGTCCTGCCTGAGTCGGTGGCTGATGCTACCATTGCTACTTGGCATAAAAAAATTGGTGACAGCGTCAGCCGTGACGAAAATATAGTCGATTTAGAAACCGATAAAGTGGTGCTTGAAGTGCCTGCGCCTGCTGACGGTATATTACAAGAAATATTATTTAAAGAGGGTGCAACAGTTCATTCTGGCGAGTTGCTGGCGCGCATTGGTGCGGCGGCGGTTGCATCTCAAGCCGCGCCCCACCAGGACAGTGCTCGGAGCACAAGTGCTTTAGAGGATAAATCAGCTAGTCCAGTTGTCAGACGTATGTTGGCGGAGCACGATATTAAACCGAATCAAATTGTAGGTTCAGGTAAAGATGGGCGTTTGTCCAAAGAGGACGTGGTTGCTTTTATTGAGTCAGGTCGAAATAAAGCAACAGCCGCGGCAGCAGCGCCTAAACTCGAGCCTGTGAAAGCTGCCTCTGTAACCATGAACGCGCGTGAAGAGCGTCGAGTGCCTATGTCACGATTGCGTGCTAAGGTCGCAGAGCGTTTGTTGCAAGCACAACATAATGCGGCCATGTTAACGACATTCAATGAAGTCAATCTCAAAGCCGTGATGGATATGCGCGCACAATACAAAGATACGTTTGAGAAAAAACATGGCGTGAAGTTAGGTTTCATGTCATTTTTTACGAACGCAGTGGTCGAATCATTAAAGCGTTTCCCATCAGTCAATGCTTCAATTGATGGACAAGATATTGTTTATCATAACTTTTTTGACATAGGTATCGCCGTTTCCACCGAACGAGGATTGGTTGTTCCGGTTGTCAGGGACGCTGACCAGCTTAGCATGGCAGACATTGAGCGGTCGATCGGTGAATCGGCAGCGCGTGCGCGGCAAGGAAAATTG
>CANJFK010000059.1 GCA_947473535.1 Legionellaceae bacterium
ATTACACTGCGTTCCATCCAGGCTACGTCGTGTTATTATTCAGAAACTCTTAAGTAAGTGCCATTTGTATCTGATACCATTCCCCTGATGGCAAGAAAGCTTATGCTGGCGTTCTCACTGCATTAACATCGCTCTTATGCCAATTTAATAGTAATGAGGATAGTGTTCCAGCAATTAATCCCCAGAAGGCGGCACCTATGCCGAATAATGTAATACCTGAAGCACAAACAAGAATGGTAATGATTGCCGGTTCACGTTGAGTTTCTTCTTCTAGCGCCGTTTTTAAGCTTGAGGCAATGGTACTGAATAATGCTAATCCCGCCAGAGCGAGCACAAGTTCGCGTGGAAATGCGAAAAATAATGCAACAACGGTCGCGCCAAAAGCGCCGATTAATAACCAACAAATGCCGGCAAAAATAGTTGATTTATAGCGATTCGCTGGATTACTGTCTGCCTCATTACCGGTACAAATAGCTGCTGTCATTGCGGCAAACCCAATTGAAAAACAACCAAAAGGAGCGAGAAGTAGCATAGCAATGCCTGACCAGCTCATTAATTTAGAAATGGGCGGTTTATAGCCTGCACTATGAATTACCGCAATGCCAGGGATGTTTTGTGAGGTTGTATTTACAATGAACAGTGGAATTCCAACACTAATCAGCGCTGAAATAGAAAATACCGGGATAGTGAAGATGGGTGATGCAAGCGCAATTTTAACATTGTTTAGATGAAATAGTCCTTCCCAACCAGCAGTAAAAATGCCGACTAATAGGACAAGAGGAATAGTGTAGCGTGAAAAAAAACGTTTTCCAATTAGATAGGTTGTGAGCATTGTACAGACGAGTGTCATTTGGTCCTGCATAGCGACAAAAACATTCATGCCAAAGTGTAGAAGAATGCCCGCCAGCATAGCGGAGGTCAGCGCGCGAGGAATTCGAGCCATTACCGTTTCAAAGAGCCCTGTTGTACCAGCTAAGATTGTCAATAATGCGGAAAAAATAAATGCGCCAATAGCTTCTGGCATTGAAACGCCGGACAAACTCGTCACCAGCAGCGCTGCGCCTGGTGTTGACCATCCGGTTAAAATCGGGATGCGGCAATGGAGCGAAAATCCGATACAAGTGACAGCAATACTTAGGCCTAGTGCAAAAAGCCAAGAACTAATTTCAGCGGGTGAAGCGCCTGCTGTCGTGGCTGCTTGAAAAACAATGGCAGCAGAGCCAGTAAAACCAACTAAAACGGCTACAAAACCGGCTGTTATGTTGGCGAACGAAAAATAGTTAAACATGAGATATCTCAGCGTTTAGGATCATGTAATTGATCTTTATTTTGCAAATTGTGCACTGATTTTAACATAATTTTCATATCTGTTGTGGGTAATTAGATTTTTTTTGATCGCATCAAGCAATGCGCAGCCAGGCGTGTTTTGATGGTTGCAATTACGAAATTTACAGTTTGATAGATAAGGTCGAAACTCACGATAACCTTTTGCAATGTCTGTTGCCGGCATATGCCACAAGCCAAACTCTCGTACGCCTGGCGAATCAATCAATGCGCCGCCGGTTGGTAAATGGTAGAGACGTGAGTTGCTTGTGGTATGGCAACCAAGCTCGCTGCTAACTGAAATGGCTGCAGTTTGAATTTGTGATGCCTGATCGGGTAAAATGCGCGCGATTAACGATGATTTGCCAACGCCGGATTGTCCAACAAAGACACTCACATGGCGATCACATGCTCTTTGCAAGCTTATATCACTTTTATCAGCCTGGTTTGTGAATAACAGGGGGTAACCTAATGTTTTATATTGTTGTAATGCCTCCTTTAGATGCTCGCAAGCAAGATCTGTCTTATTTAATAGTATGCATGGTTGCAAGTTTAAATGTTCAGCCATCACTAAATAACTATCGAGCAGAACCCAGGAAATGTCAGGCTTAGGGGCGACCACAATCATTAATTGCGTGATATTTGCGGCGACCGGTCTCAATTTACCATGCTTATCAGGACGACCAAGCACGGATTGGCGTGGATAATGGCTAATAACAACGCCCTGATTATGTCCCGCTGTAGCCCAAACGACTTGATCACCCGCAACTAAGGATTCCAGATTAGGACGTATTGCACAATGCACACGGACACCTGATATGTTTTCGATGAGTGCATGTCGACCATGACGTGTGATAACCAATCCATTTGACGTGATGGAATCAGTCCCTGTTGTGCTTTGCTGGCGATGCTGCTGTTGTCTTTTTTCGATCCGGGCCGATTGTTGCTTGTTAATTCGTCTTTTACTCATGTATGATTTAATATAATTGAGAGATTAGTGTGAAAGTATGAGGCTAAATAGCAATTAATGAAAGTATACTTAGTGGGCGGTGCCGTTCGTGATCAGTTATTGGGATATCCAGTCAATGAACGTGATTGGGTAGTGGTCGGTGAAACACCCCAAACATTGCTTAATCAAGGTTATCAGCAAGTTGGGCGTGATTTCCCTGTGTTTTTGCATCCTGACACACGTGAAGAGTACGCTTTAGCCAGAACAGAGCGCAAATCGGCTCCTGGTTATTATGGGTTTATTTGTGATTTTAATCCGGGTGTGACGTTAAACGATGATTTAGCACGGCGTGATTTGACCATCAATGCTATCGCAATGGATGCCGATGGTCAATTGATTGATCCCTATCATGGTATGGATGATCTTCGGGCCAAAGTATTGCGTCACGTGTCGCCAGCTTTTGTTGAGGATCCTGTGCGTGTGTTGCGTGTGGCACGTTTTATTGCACGTTATCATCATTTGGGTTTTACACTGGCGAATGAAACTCGCGTGTTAATGTATACCATGGTGCGGAATGGTGAGCTGGCGCATTTGGTCGCTGAACGCGTCTGGCAAGAATTGCTAGGTAGTTTGCAAGAAAAAAATCCTGAGCTGTTTATTTGCACGCTAAGAGCTTGTGATGCGCTGCGTGTGGTTTTGCCAGAGTTGGAGCGTTTATTTGGCGCACCCAACCCGCGGCGTTATCACCCTGAAGTGGATTCAGGGGTTCATACGTTGCTGGCATTATCGCAAGCTGTTCAATTGTCGGATGATCCGATGGTCCGTTTTGCGACCTTGGTGCATGATTTAGGTAAAGCGCGTACACCAATAAGTGCTTGGCCTTCTCAACGTGGCCATGAAGAGTTGGGCTTGCCTATGATTGACGCCTTATGCCAACGTTTGCGTATTCCTGTAAACTATCGTAAATTCGCGCTCATGGTTTCTCGTTTTCATTTAAATATTCATCGACTGCGAGAGTTACGTGCCGATACGATTGTCCATATTTTTGAACGTACGGATGCATTTCGTCGGCCACAATTATTTGAAAAATTATTAACGGTGTGTGAAGCGGACGCTCGAGGACGAACATTAAAAACGGACTATCAACAAGCACAGCGGTGGCTCCATCTATTGAGTGAATGTCGTAAAGTTACTGTTAAATCTTTGATTGAACAAGGCCTAATTGGGCAGCAATCGGAGGGTGAAGCAATCAAATTAAGCCTGCATCAGCACAGAGTTACCTGTGTTAAGCACTTTTCGTGGACAAATGATGAAACATAACCAAAATTTAATATGGATCGATTTAGAGATGACTGGCCTTGATCCGGAAAAGGATCATATTATTGAAATAGCGACAATAGTGACTGACGCACATTTGAATATTTTGGCTGAAGGTCCAGTGTTCGCTATTTTTCAAGACGAGGCGTTGATTACTGGCATGGATGAGTGGAATACCCGTCAACATGGTCAATCTGGATTAGTGGCGCGAGTGCGAGCAAGCACGACGACGGAAGGGCAAGCAGAGCAATTAACAATAGAGTTTTTGAAACAGTATATTGACAAAGGCAAGTCACCGATGTGTGGTAATAGTATTTGCCAGGATAGACGATTTTTATGTAAATATATGCCTGAGCTCGCATCATTTTTTCATTATCGAAATTTAGATGTCAGTACACTAAAAGAATTGGCCCTTCGTTGGCGGCCACAATTATTAAGTGGCATTGTGAAAAAATCAAAGCATTTGGCAATGGATGATATTAAAGACTCCATTGAAGAATTGGTATATTATCGTCAGCATTTTATTAATTTAGAGTCAAATCATGCTTGAACGCGAACAATTAGCCTTACCCAATGGCGCCGATAAATTATTGCTGCATTCATGTTGCGCACCTTGCTCTGGTGAAGTAATGGAAGCGTTAGTCGCGTCTAATATTGATTTTTCTATTTTTTTCTATAATCCCAACATTCATCCCATCCAAGAATATGAAATTAGAAAGCAAGAAAACGTCACCTTTGCAGAACAACATAATATTCCATTTATTGATGCCGACTATGATAAAGATAACTGGTTTTTGCGAGTGCAGGGATTAGAGATGGAGCCAGAACGAGGTAAACGTTGTACGGCTTGTTTTGACATGCGTTTTGAGCGTACGGCGCTTTATGCGCATGAACATGGTTTTCCTGTGATTTGTAGCTCGTTAGGTATCTCACGCTGGAAAGACATGAATCAAATTAATGAGTCAGGCGTGCGCGCCGCGAGTCGTTACCCCGAGATGGCGTACTGGACTTACAATTGGCGAAAAAATGGTGGTGCTGCACGCATGTACGACATTGCCAAACGCGAAAATTTTTATAAACAGGAGTATTGCGGCTGTGTGTACTCACTTCGTGATACGAATGCGTGGCGAAAACAAAATACACGAGAGCGGATTAAAATTGGCGTGAATTATTATGGTGATGAAGAGGTGAGTGGTTAGGATCGTTTGAAGCATCCGATCCACGATCTTTAATTTAATGAATGCCCAGAATCATATGCAATGGTATGGCTACTATCAGGCTCATCGTCGATTGGTTGAAGTTCATTTAATCTGCTTTTAAACGCTATGTTTTTTTGTTTTATCTCGTTCTTGGAGGCATCAAGCTTTTCTTTTACCGCTTGTAAATCAATTAAACTTGTTTCTATGGCGTTCAATAGGATAAACGTTTCAGTTTTGCTTTGCGTCGCTTTTAATTTAGTGATTATCGTTTTAGCTTCTTTCAGTTCGAAATGTTGTATGTGTCCAATGATTTTGGATAAGCCTTTTGCCATTAATGAGTTTTTTGAGGATATAAAATCACGTTTACTTAGATCGACATATTTTGCATGGTTGTTACGTAATGTTTTGATTAATGAATCTGATTTTTTTTGGAACTCTTTTGCATGAATGCTATGGCTTTGGATAGATTGTTGGAGAGGTATTGAAAACTCAACTAGTGGCGTTAGTTTGTCTGATTTTAATGCAAGTATTGCTGTATCCTTTTTTTGGTTCTCTACGTCTTGATTCAACTTGTCCAATGTTGCCTTACTTGGTATTTTTGATTGGGCTGTTAGTTCAATTTCGGCCTTCATGTTTTGACGTTGAAGTATTTGTTTATTATAAATAATCGTGTCTTGTAATGCGGCATCAAACGCTGTTTCATTTCCAGAATAAAACATGGACTCAAGATTAATGGTATTAAAATCCTGGACACCCTGATTTTGAAAATAATGTTGCACCTCTGGTAGGGCAAATGGTGCTGTGTATTCATTTAGCGAGTGGCCTCCACTGATAAACAGTCGAGCAGAAATAAAAAGTTTAAAAAAAACATTCATTTTTTCAGATGTTTCGATTAAATCATGAGCGCCATGCCTGTGAAAGTAAGCGTTGTTTCTTATCGCTCCTAATACAGTGCCTGAAATAGAGTTAGAGTAGGGATGAACTTGTTGATCGAAATTAGATTCAACCCACTCTGCTTGTTCATCAAAAGCGGCTTGATCGGAAGGTTTTAGAAACGGAGGTGTGATGTCACTACGTGCTATATCAGTTTGAGAAACGGGCATATGACCTTTTAAAAGTCCTAATGCAGGATTACGTGTAGATTCTTGATCTTGTTTCAAAATTTTTCCACTCACCCCATTGCTCCGCTACCAACTGGCTTAATAATTGATGAGTGTCAGGGGCAATGCCTTTGGTTAGCCAAGCGATGCCGTTTAAAGGTTTCGTTAATTGGGGTAATAATGTTCGAAACGCGTGCGATGGGACGGCAATAATGACGTTAGCGGCGTGTTTTAAACATGCATTTAAGTTTGCGTTTGGTTGTAGTGTTGGTGGAAACATAACATCAGGTAAATATTTGTTATTCTGACGTGTTTCTATCATGTCGTGGATATGTTGTGAATTGTGTCCCCACAGCATCACGTGTTTGCCGATATGCGCTAAATGAATTGCGACGGCAGTGCCCCAGGAGCCTGCGCCTAGAATAGCAATTTTTGAACTCTTCATGCGCTCTCCTTGTGCAGTCCCGTACTCGGCCAATGCATGGGCATCGGAGCCGCGCATAATCAAGCGTTCACCGGACTTATGCCTATGTGAACACTCCCTAATGGTCGCGGCACGGATCGTGGCCTAAACGATGGGCAACGTTTTAATGCTATATTACTTCCTCTTTTTCCGCGCTCGTTTTTTTCTTATCTTCAAGTTGTTGCATATACAG
>CANJFK010000060.1 GCA_947473535.1 Legionellaceae bacterium
GCCATGTCTGGGTTTCCGCGTTGAAAACGCGTATCACTCGTGCTGGATTGCCAACAGCAATCGAGTTCGGCGGAATGTCTCGTGTTACAACCGAATTAGCGCCTACGATGGCTCCATCACCAACGGTGACACCAGCCAGTATGCAGACCTGCTCACCTACCCACACATTACATCCGATGAGAACTGGCCTCGAATAAAGGGGCCTGTCTGCGGGAGGAGTTTCGGGCGAGGATGCCGCGTCGTGAGTTTGATAATTGCCGTGATTGTGATCGCTGATGAATACACGGCTTGCGATTAGAGTAAAGTCGCCGATCACCACTTGCTCAATCGCTCCAATATGAACGGAGTCGTTGATCTGGACGTGACGACCAATGTGCAGTACTGGCCGACTGCCACGTGGAGCAAACGCGTCCAACCGCACATTAACTCCAGTCGTTAATCCATCGCCGAGCTTCATTGACGACCTTCCCCGAACGTAAATTGGCCGTCTAATTAATCGAGCATTGGAATAAAACAGTCGTGTAAACAAGTAATCGCAAGCCAAGCGAATAACACCAAAATAGCCATAGCTATGTAAGATATTCATAAATTAGTTTTTATCAGTGCCTAAGTAGTTTCTCAAACTTATAACGAGCAAGACTGAACAAACTACCCAGCCTACGAATCCGATCAAACCAGCGAGGGGATAGCCCAACAAGTCCAAATGGATAATCATTTGAGGTAAATGGTCAAAGCACAATAACCCGGACTGAAATTCATACTGCTTATCATCCCCCTTAATTGCACAACCAGAAAAAAGTGCGAGTTGAGACCAGATAGCAGTTAAATAAAAAATTAAGGAATACGTTAGCAGACCCAAAAAAAGAAATTTAGATTTAGATTTGCGCAATAGGAATTCAACCCCAACTCCGATCGCGGGGGCAAGAAATGGTAATAATATATGCAAATACCACCCCGGAGTATTTGCATTACCTCCCAAAATCATATTAACTATCGCATGCCATGAAAAGCCAATCACAAAAAATATAACCAACCAAAATGTCAGCCAATGAGTATCATAAAACGGTATTTTCCTTAACTGATAACAAAAAGCGCCGAAAATCCAGACTATCCCTACTACGACTGGTATATACAGTGCATGCGGTAAATGTGTTAATGACCAAGTCCCACCCCACACAAAAGTGACAAGTGATGTAGCGACGGCACGCAAGAATATAGTTAATGAAAATGTACTGACTATATTTGTAAGCCCCCCACCCTTGTGAGCCAATTCAACCGCTACGTTGCTTCCAGAGAAGTCTCCAAGTATCAAATAGTTATATGCATACCAAGTTCCCCCTATAGCTATAGTTGGCAGAAAGATCCACAACAATACTGATACCTTATTTATCACTCTTTCATCAGGATACCCATCTGCAAAAAATTTAATTAAAAAAAACATGCAAATCGCTGCCGAAATCGGAATAAAAAAAGCCTTAGTCAATAATCCGAGTCCCAAAGTAACTCCGACCGCCAACGATAGCTTTATACCTTCACCATTTGCTAACAACTTTGACAGCAAATAAGCCACCAAGCCAACTAGCAACACACATAATGAGTCATTACCTATACGAGCGAACTCCGGAAAAAACATTGGCAGCAAAATAGGATATATTACAAACCCGAGCAATGGGGGTGCGTCCTGAGTGACAATGCCAGTTAGTTTACGTTGCATTACGGACATAATCCCAAGGGCGACGCCGACCAAAGCCAACACGTATGAAAGCGACCTGAGTGCAAATATTTGTGTCACAAGAGGCTCCGTATCTACCAATTTTAATATGGGTGCCATAAGCGCATAGTAGAGCGGCGGATGCTGATATTGCCAATTTTCAATTAGACTGGGCGAAAAGGAAATTGGAGGAGTATTTTGTCTATTTTCGACAATGTAGCTATCAACTAAATCATGACGATTGAAAAATTTTTGATAAACCATCCCGCCATTGAATGGCGGCACTCCCGAACTATATGAAACTGGCCCTTGATAATCAACAACCGTCTGATCCAATAAATTTTCGCCGCGTTTAGATATTTTTCCCTGATATGCAATTTGACGAATGTATGAGTAATGTGCATTCTCATCGAAACCCTCAAATATCGGCGTGGTGGAAATATGGAAAAGCCCCATAAATAACAATGAAAAAAAATATAATATAAAAACATAGCGCATTTTCATAAAAGTTCAACTTTATAAAGTAGATTAATGAATTTTATAAGATCGCAGATAAAAAATAAGACCTAGTAAGCGAGAAAATGCGCTTAGTGTTTGGAACAAAAGCCCGATTAAGGCTCCATTCTGCACTGAAAGCAGTTTAGACAATAGCAAATCAAATCCAGCGGTTCCCAATCCAAACCCCCCGGCCACTCCAAAAATGTTGCTAAAAATTGCAAGCGGAAATACAACAAATCCCTTGATTGGCGAAATAATGTTGCCTGCCGCATAAGCAATCAAAATTAGAGAAGAACACCAAAACATATGGTTTAACATGGAGAGTATTAATGCTGCAATTACTTTTAGAGGATCTTCGCGAACTGCATTGAACGAGCCAACTATCTGATGAAGCCACTTGCCCCATCGACGAGAGAAAAGCCAGCGATTAAAACTAACGTTATGGTATAAAGATCTGGAACCAATCACTCTGACCATAATGAGCGAAAAAATAGTTAAAGATATTGTCAGCAACAGTATGAGACTATACCCAGGCATGTCTTTTAAAAGATTCCAACCAAGGGCACCGGCGGTGAATGCAAGCAAAAATAGACCCAGCAAGCCAATAACTCGATCAAAACCTACCGCCATGATCGCACGTGATCTTAGACCTGCGCCCACGTAATCTACGACATAGCCCGCTTTAACGATATCACCTCCATTAGAGCTTGGCATCACAAGATCAAAAAAATAACCCACCATTGTCCAGCGCAGTGCTAACCAGAAGGGTACGTTGACTCCCTGACTATGCAAAATAAGTTTGAAGCGGTAAGATACAATGACAATGGGTGGCAACATAAGTAGAAATGCTCCCAACAACCAGGGCCAAGTTGCCGGCAATCCCGAGAAATCTGCCAGCCCTATACGATTGAAATACACTAGTGAACCGATAACAGAAAGCGCAATTAGCAACTTAAATATGCTAAAGGCTACGCCATTAGTACGGCTAATCCGTTTCATTGTCATTCTGCTCCCAAATTCATTTATCACGGATTAATTCAAAACACAAATATGCCAATAATCGCCTGCCTGTATGCCAAAATTTGAAATGAGTTACTCCATATCCACGTGATGCTTCAATTGTTGGAAACTCCACCCTTTGAATTCTTAGTTTGTAGCTACGGACAACCATTTCGATATCAATTGACAACCCTACATCAAGTATTTTCATTTTATAAAATGCCGACCTCTTCCACCCCTTAAATCCATGAAGTACATCAAGAATCATCATCCCTTCCCGTCGCCAAACACAAGAAGCTATTATTGCCAACACCTTAACGGCCGATTTACGTGGGCGCCACCATGTCACATCTTCTTCATTCACAGCCCCTTGTATTTGACGACTAGCGATTACTAGCTCATTTCCTTGTTCAAAGAGAGGGCGAAATTTTAGTAAATCGTCCACAGGCAGAGTGCCTTTTGGGAAAAATACTACGACAGCATCACCAGTGGCCAAACTATTGGCTTGCACATAAGCCGCATTTAGACCTGGCTTTTCTTGGCGATATACCTTAATTGCCCGGCTTGTTAAATATTCCACAGTTCCATCTGTGCTGCCGCCATCCACAACAAAAAACTCCTCAAACTTATCGAGTTGCAACTTTGGA
This sequence comes from Legionellaceae bacterium, assembly GCA_947473535.1. Taxonomy (GTDB): domain Bacteria; phylum Pseudomonadota; class Gammaproteobacteria; order Legionellales; family Legionellaceae; genus CANJFK01. The sequence goes on from CANJFK010000060.1 coordinate 3,856, forward strand.
ACATCTACTTGACAACCAGCAAGTTCATTCCATACGATTAAACATAACGTAACTCTCATTTCTGAACGCGGCCAGTTAAATCTTTTGCCAATTGCAAGGCCTCAGCAACAGCAACATCTGAATTCATATGTTCCCACCTCCCCCAGCGTCCGAGCCCCAAAATACCTTTGCTGCGCGCCCACTCCAACACTCGTGCTATAGCTTGTGGTTTATCTAACGTATTGATCGGATAAGCAAATTCATTACGAAACACTCTGTTTCCCGAACTAATTTCTGTCGATCTGCAAGAATTTGTTTCCGTCCAGTAGCCGCGCGCGCCACTATAAAAATTTGAACGGAGAAGTAAGCGATGATGAGAAATCGTTTCGTCTGGCTCATAAATCCAGTGCGCCGGGCTGGCCAACGTCTCAGGTTGGTAGCGTACATCCACGGAAGACTTCTGGAGCAAAGCAATTGCATCAGTGACTTCGTTATCCGGTGAACAAAAATTGGGCCATAAAGTCCAAGGCACGGTGGTGATAATTGTTTTAGCCTTCCACTTGCCGTTAACGGTCAGCGTTGACAGATCAATGTGTTCAATCGAGCAGTCTAGAATTAAAGATTCTCCTAAAGATTGTCCCATTCTTTTCCATACTTCGCCGTAGCCGAATTTTTTTGGATATAGAAATGTTCCATGCGCAGGCAAGCTCCCAGTCGGTTTTGTCTGAATGCAACTCTGCAATGTTTCTCGGAACGAGACATTAGGAAGTTTATGCAGCCAATACGTACCCAATTGCTCTAAATTGATGGACCAAATTTTGCGGTTATAAGGCAGCATATAATCTTCAGCAATTTTATCGCCGAGCTTCCATCGGATATAATCTTCGAACGACTCCGGCATGGGCGCTCCTCTGGCACTGCCTGCCACAGCGATTGATTCAAGATAATCTAACTGATCTTCAATTGATAATTGCCATAAATTAGCCTCTATGGGATGATCAATTTCTACATCTCGCAACCTAATTTTGGAAATACGCTTGAATGTATTCCATTCAGATTGTGGCAAAAAACGAAACATAAATTCCAACACATCGACCCGTTTTATATCTAGGAAATGACCTCCGCCGATATCGATCGGCGAACCATCCACACTCTCAGAGCGACAAAGCCCGCCAGCTTCACGCTCCTTCTCAATAATGACCATCTCGTCCAGCGAACAACCTTGATCCAAAAGTGCATGAGCCAGCGAAAGTCCACTTGGCCCTGCACCTAATATTAAATACTTATACTCTTTAATTTGATTCATAATTTAATTTTTCTGAGTTTATCCTCAGTTTGGTTTTTATATATCTTCTTAATGATAACTTTACGATGCGCGCATTTAGTATTGCACAATATGAAGCAAACGGGTTCACTATCTTTTCGTGCAGCAAGGTGTAGCCCAGCCCTCACAAGTTTGTTAATACATACTTTTTCAATGAATTCAAGGCCAGTCATTTTGGCACTATTAAGTACGTTTTGTAATAGGTAATGAACTTTTACCCTGATTTATAAAAAATGATATGGCCAATACTGTTAATAAGTTCAAAGGATATGTCTCCGAAATATTGTTGGATAATGAAAATAATGCAATAAGAATAATTAAAACCGCTAACGATTTCAATTTATATAGTGCTGAGTAAACGAAAAAAACTGCCAAAATCGTAATGAAAAAAGCTAATCCAAAAATTCCATGATTTACAACAATTGCTGCATATGTTGAATCTGTAGGCAATCCATCACCTGTAATTAAATATACCGTGTTGGAGCCATATCCAAACATTGAGGAAAACAAGCCAGCGTTCGAAATTGCATCCAGTAATATGTTCAACCTAACCCCGCCAGACACATCCAGCATTTCAATACCTCTTGAGTTAATATTTAGGTATACAAAGATAACAATAGGGGCGACTATGGCAATCAAAACGGGGATAAGCCAAATTTTATTTTTTCTAACAGGCAACAAAGCCAGTAATATTAAAACCCCCACAATACCTGTGGCCGATTCCGTTAGCATGACACTAATGAAACATAACCAAGTAATGGCGGAGTTTGGCAGCAATCCAGTATTATTGTGAAATCTAGCCATATAAAAAGTCATAACTGTGAACGCAGCGGTAGTACCAGGGATCAAAAAAACACCTGGAGACCTTGCAGAAAAACCAAAACTATTTAAGCCATACCAGTTATAGGCTGTAAATAACTGAATAATCTGCAGTGAAAAATTAATTAAAAATACTACTTGGAGTGGCTTAATTACTGTAGATATCGTGTTTGCATCAATAAAATGATAGATAAAGAAGGGTAGTAAAAATGGCATGAACCACCTAAGTCCAGAGAGCGTCACCAGCGCTGTATTCTGCATGCCAAGAATCAACGAGAAAATCAATAGTGCAATTAATACAAAATAATATATTAAAATAAGCTTACCGTGCCGCTTGTCCAAATAAAGTTGACCAATAAAGCCGATCAACATCAATAAAACAAAAATAACATCCTTAATGGCTTTAATAAAGTAATTACTAAGCACGATGCCCTGTGATTGCAAGCTCCCGTTCATGAGTGCAAAAACCTCGTCAATAGACAGAATAACTGTTGCCATCACACCTGTTACCATTATAAGGCGAATGATTTTTTTTATGTCTACCGTAGCAGATGCAGGTGAA
>CANJFK010000061.1 GCA_947473535.1 Legionellaceae bacterium
GCGACTATTTTTGGGCGAAACTACAACAAAAGCTAGGCATTACAAAAGAAACGCCACATCAATCCTTATTTGATTTTTATACCTTGCAGACCATTGACGGCGGGATACTCGACTCAGTAGAAGTACTCGGGCCTAATGAGAAAGAAAAACCGATGGAGGAGCGGCGGTTTATTATTAGTTGTTTAGTACGCGATAAGAACTATATCACCCAACTTTTAGAACATCGTGTCAATGCCGAATCGCTTGATTGTACCGTGATAGGTTTTAATTACCGCGGTGTTTGTTATAGCAAAGGATTAGTTTGGACTCAGGAGAATATGGTCGATGATGCCGTTGCTCAAGCTGAGCGTTTAATATTGAACGGCGCAAATCCTGAGTATATATGTTTAGATGGCCACTGCATTGGTGGCGTTGTTGCAACATTAGCGGCGGAAAAACTACGTCAATGCGGTTATGACGTCAAGCTAACCAATGACCGTTCATTTCAATCACTTCCCAGTTTTTTAGCAGGCTATATATTTCCTGAACCCAATGAAAGTTTGTTCAATCCAATAGTGCTCATCCGTTACGGATTAGGAGGATTGGTTTATGTGTCCATGTGGACTGTCCTCTGGCTGTCTCAATGGGAGATGGATGCAGCAACCGCTTGGAAAAACATACCTAATAAAGACAAGACCTATATTGTAGCTCATGAGATGCAAGGTGATGAATTAGTGCCCAGTGATGGTATTATACATTCTTGGGTTACGATAGCAGCACTTGAAAAAAATCCTGATAACGAAAATGTCTTTATACCAAGACGTTACTACGAGGACTATGAGTCTGATGATGACGAGGAAGACTTTTGCCGAATGGCTCATCATATTAGTTGGCGTAAAAATTTAATACAAGTTGATCCCAATGGGCAGCGGCAATCAGCACAGTCTTTTTTACATGATCGCCAACGTGTCATGCTAGGGCTTCCAATAAAAAAACATCATGCCCCCAATGACGAGGACCTAGAACAGCACAGGGCAACCGCATCTTATACCCAATATTGAGAGTCGAACTATCCGAGCCGCGACCGTTAGGGAGCGTTCACGAAAGCTCATCCTTGACTTGCCGCTTCGTGAACGCTCCCTAACGGTCGCGGCTCGGGCAGATTGACTTAATGTCAAACATAAAATTAAGATGCATTTGCCCTGCCTGCACCCTGTTCGATTTGCTAGCATTATATGTTTTAATGTATAATATCAGCACATATGGTTGCTGGAGTGTATTTTTGTGAGCGGTACTAATCAAGTGAATGAGCGCCCTTTGATGGTTGCGATTAGCGGGGGGGCCGGTTGCCTTTCATCCATTACCGCCTTAGCAGGTCAAATGCAAGCTACAGGTGTTTCTATGCCTGTTCATTCGCCTGTGTTGAGTAAAGATAAGGTAGACGATTGGCAAGCTAGTGGAATACGTCTGGCTTCCGTCATTATGAATGCTCCTGTTTTAAACGCTCTTGCTGCTGCTACCAACTTCCCTGTGTTTCCTAATATCGAAAGCATTGAAAAAGAAATTGCCTCTATTGAAGCCGGACAACAAGCAGATAGAATCTATATCGATTTATTATTGGACGTGGTGGATTCTGGTTACATCATAGCCGCAATGTATAACATAAGATCAAAACAAACGGATGTTGTACAATCACGAAAGTTGGTTGATCTACAAAGAATGTTTGAGCAGCTGCAATTTTCAAAAGTGAAATCATATTTTTTGGAAAAATTATATGACGCCGAGCAAGAAGGAAACCCTTATACCGAAATAGTAACCACTCAGATGGTTTGTATGGACGCTATTTGCGCGGCTGTCCTTGAATATAATGCTGAGATGCCGAAAGAAAAGCATATTCAAGTCCACCAATACATGAGTGATATTTTTACACCACAATCGCAGCATTATGTAAAACCTTTAAAATCCTTAAGTCAAGAAGCAAGAAGCATATTGCATCTACATGGAGCAAACATTAAAGACATTGCGGATGAGTTATTAATGACTGACACTGACACGCTAGGGGAATTTGCTAGCATAGAAGAAATTAATTATTTAGATAATCCTATGGTACGCCAGGGATTCAAAGAAAAAAACCTTGATCAATATAGAATTGGGGCATCGGAAATCCAAAAATTACACGTCCAAAATGAACATGGCAAGGACACTCTGGTTGAAATTCAACCGGAAGACAACGTGGCTTCCATTATGCTCAGTAGTGTGGGTGGAGAAAGCACTTTAAATTATACTGAAATGTTAAGCCAACTATACACTGATAAAAAACCCGATTACGATAAAATATTTGTATTTTGTGGAAGAAATGAAACCCTAAAAAAACAATTAGAGCAAGAAATAATGCGCTTGCAGGGACGTGAAGCATTTTTAGACGTAGAGAAAACATGTGAAATTATTATCATGGGTAATCAGGATGCCGAACATATTGCTAATATATTTACCCGTAGTGATTTAACTATTTTACGTGGTGGTTTCGTGTTAATGGAAGAAATGGCGCTTGGTTCAAATCATAGTTCAGAACAACGCTATTTTTTCCCTCACTTAAAAGATGCTACCGGTCATTTAACCACGGGTATGCCATGGGAAGATGCAAGTATTGATTATTTTATTAACCATCTAGATGAACAACACAATATTACCTGGGCCAAGAAAGGGGAAGTTTCTGATTTACGTTTAGAACTTAAACCCGAATGGTCGTTACTCCATGAGCTTGATTCATACAGTCAAGAACTCAAAGGAGCATCACCTGAATTAAATGAAGCGCTGTCTGTATTACTGGATCAATTCAAACTCGATATAGAAGAACAATACAATAAAAACGTTTCGGAAGAGACGATAAGGAAAGGTGTAACCTTTAAATTGGCCATTGAAACAATGAAATACATTGATAAATTAGCTTATATTCTCAACGTTGATACAAGTTCTGATGCCGAAAAGAAAGCGAAGCTGATAGCGTTGATTCAAGAATATGATACCATTTGTTATCCAATAGCTAATACGTCCAAATTTATGAAGTATGTAATTACTGTAATTGCTATTTCAGTAGGATTTGCCACTGGATTTTGCATCGGTGCTTGTATTGCCGCGTGGACCGGACCAGGCGCTATTGTATCAGCGGTGTTATTAGCAGTTGCTTGCGGTTCTGGGGCAGCCAGCTCCTATACAGTAAGTCAGTCATTCTTCAAATCGTCACCAATAATTGAAAAAAATAGACTGAATTTTGTAGATGCAATGCATCAAGATTTAACACAACCACAGTATGATACAGCAGAAGATGATATAGAAAGGCTAACTAGATAGGGTTGGTTTTTTAATGCCTGGCATAAATGCTTCACGTTCACTGGTTATCGCTATCGCGCTAACCAGGCTACTCACTGCCCGGTCTTCATAATCCGGCGTTGCATCCAGCTCGCCAACAACAACGTTGATAGCACGCTAAGCATAATCCCGTACGTATTACCCCAGCGTTCACCCACCACCAAACTCAATGCATCGGGGCTATGCAAGATAGAAAAAGGGATCGCAAGCAACACATCAAGCAACGCTGAACCCGCAACTAATCCGCATGCAATGCGAGTGCCAATTTGCTTTCGCTGTTTTTCTTCCGAGGGAGTCTGTTTTTTATTTGCCATCCGCCATTGTACAAACCAGGCGATCATCCCACCTAAAAACAAGGGGAAGGACGACGCGATGGGCAAATACATGCCAATGGCTATGCCTAAGATTGACAGTTGAATATAGCGCTGTAATTTAAATATGCGATTGCATAAAATGACCACAAAAATGATAACGGCACCCACCAATAACATCATCCAAGGAAGGCTGTGGCGAAATACTGCTTCTGTAATGGCTGCCAACAGCGCGGCCGTCGGTGCAGGCAATGATTGACTAACGTCCATCCCCTCGTGTGGCATCACACCGGCAATGCCATACACATTAAATAATAATTGCATAACAGGGGGAATGACTAGCGATGAAACAACGACCCCAAGCAACAACATCACCTGCTGTTTCCACGGCGTTGCGCCGACAAGCTGCCCTACCTTCAAATCTTGCGTATTATCATTTGCGATTGCGGCGATACCGGTGACGACAGCACCGATAATGATAACAATCGCCTCCGCCGCTCCAATTTGCGCTTTGCTCAATGGTAGTGGTACAGCAAGGTTAATAGCACTGAGTATCAGCCAAGCTGCAAATAATATGCCAGCAATAACCACAGAGCTCCCTGGACTCGCCGTTACACCAACCATACCAGAAAAATAACCGGTGATTACTGAAAATAGAAAACCAATGATCAAAACGTACACTACGCTCCCAATCACTAAACCGGGTGCATAATGACCACCCAACCCGGCTTGATCCATTGGAAATACAAATTGAAAGAATAAATACAAAAGAACAGCCATCCCTGCAATACCTGCCAAAATAAAGGGCAACGGGATATCTTTATCGGTACGCGGTAATCGAATGGATTGTTGTTTTTTCGTTATGAGATCTCGCCACGACAGATGCATACTATTCACTAATGGCTTAATTAATTTAATGAATGTCCAGGTTCCAGCAAACAACATCGCGCCAATCCCCAGATAACGAAGTTCATTATTCCACAACAGCATGGCAGCCTTGGATGTTGGATAATGAAGCAAATAATCCGGGAAGAATTGACTAGCGATGGGCAATGCAATCAACCACGAAATAATAGCGCCAAGAAAAATACTACAAGCCATGTCATGCCCAACCAGGTAACCCGCACCAATCATTGTGGCGGAGAACCCCATGCCTAAGCCAAACAACGAGCGATAAGCCACGAACCAATAGCTCCAACTGCTGGTTATCACTTTAAAACCAATCTGCAACAATTCAAGTAAGGCACCAATGACGCTGCCATAGACGATATCACTTAGTCCTATTTTATCCGTTGACGATTTTAATACCTCAGCAATAGCGCGACCCTCAGGAAATTTTAACGCTTGGTCGTGGACCAGCACGCGGCGCAACGGAATGGAAAATAACACGCCCAAAATACCACCACTCACTGCGATAAAAAAATTAGTGAAATAATCAAAATGATGCCAATACTCAATAATAATAAGCGCAGGAATGGTATAAACAATGCCACCAGCCACCGCTTCCCCTGCGGAAGCGGCTGTTTGTACGGCATTATTCTCAAGAATTGTTGCGTTTTTAAATAAACGTAAAATACCCATCGAGATAATGGCGGCAGGAATGGATGCAGATGTTAAAATGCCTAATTTCAAAGCGAGATAAGCGTTAGACATCGCTAATAACACCGTGAGTAAAATGGCTAGAAGAATGCTTCGTAATGTCAATTCAGCAACATGCTCATCAGCGGTAATAAACGGTGGTACATTACTCATAACAAAATTCTCTCTATACACAACAAGTTATGTAACTGCTTAGTTTATTCAAACGCAGGCACTTCATGTGGCGGGAGAAGCCAAGAACAATGATGTGTGTCATCGTAAATATCCCACTCTTTTGATGCATACAATGTGCTATCAGTATCCAACAATAACCAGCATAAAAAAGCCGCCACGGTTGCGGGTGTCACCAATCGATTGTCTTGTTTTAACTGCCTAAAAAAATCACGTTTTTCTGGTGCCATATGCTCAGCCTGACGAATTTTCATTTGCATCGCTGTGTCAATAATACCAGGCATCACACTGGCAAATGCAATTTGGCTACACTCCAATTGCCAACAGCGCGTTAGCATGGATAAAGCCGCTTTCGAAACACAATAAGCAGCCCAACCTGCAACGGGGAAATAGGCTGCAGCCGTTCCAATGTTCAATACCCGACCATTCACTAATTTATTTTGAAGGTGCTGATTTAAAAAAAGTGGGGCATCAATATTTGTTGCCATGCATTGATGCCATGCGGCTTCATCGATATCCGCGATTGGCAGCAGGGGATCAATCGTTCCGGCATTATGCACTAGGCCGTTGATCAGCGACACATCATTCAAACGCTCTACAATCTGCTGACGCCCAATGGACAGCGATACATCCGCTTGCAAATAGTCGATAAAAGGAGACGAACGAGCAGTTTCAGCTAATGGTTGCTCATGACGACCAATAATTAACACGGACTGGCAACGCGCCGCCAAGGCAAGCGCCAATGCTTTGCCAATGCCTTGCCCTCCTCCCGTTATTACAAACATAGTCTCTCTCTAAAAACCGCAATTTGTGGCCGCGCACAGTATAGCCGAATTTTATGCCCACATTTGAGTCTCACTATCCGAGCCGCGACCGTTAGGGAGCGTTCACGAAAGCTCATCCTTTACTTGCTGCTGCGTGAACACGCCCTAACTGTCTCGGATCGGACAGTTTGGCTTAATATCAAACTAAAAATTAAGATGCATTTACCCTGGCCACAGTATAGCAGATTTTGTATGCGGTTGAATTAAATCGTATATAGTGGCCAGGGCAAGAGCATCAAAGTTTAAATTCCCAACACCTTTTCCCTATATTTATCATAAAGGCC
>CANJFK010000062.1 GCA_947473535.1 Legionellaceae bacterium
CATCATCAAAACCCGGGACGATACTAATATAATTTGAACCAAGCAAACCTTCGGTCAAAATTCGTGCAGAAGCGTCTTCGTAAGGTATTAATTTATCATGCTGTAGCCTCATGGTTACTTTGGCATTTAGTTGACCAGGTTGCAACTCAATTTGTGTAACCTCGCCTACTTTAACACCGGCAATCGTTACGGGTGCTCGTATTTTCAAGCCCCCGATATCCGTAAAATCTGCCGTCACCGCATAGCTGGTTTTTGCTGAAAAATCAGTTATACCACTGACTTTCATCACCATGACCATTAAGGCCAACAAGCCGAGCAACATAAATACCCCGACGCTAATATCAATATATCGATCACGCTGCTTGCTCATTTACCAGCCTCCAATCATCATAGCCGTTAACAGAAAATCAAATCCCAATACCGCCAGCGAAGAATACACTACCGTTCGTGTTGTGGCACGACTGATTCCTTCGGCTGTAGGTACGCACGTAAAACCCTGAAATACAGCTATCCAGATAACTAAAAAGGCAAAGACAATACTTTTAATAATGCCACTCAAAACATCGATACGAAAATTAACAGCAGCCGACATGTTTGACCAAAAACTACCTGCATCAACGCCTAACCATTGCACACCAATAAAATAACCCCCATAGACTGCTACAGCAGAAAAAATGAGGGCTAAAATCGGAAGCGCTATCATGCCAGCCAAAAACCGGGGATAAATAATTCGACCCAGCGGATCGGTGCCCATCATATCCATGCTCGCTAACTGCTCTGTTGTTTTCATGAGGCCAATTTCAGCGGTTAAAGCAGAACCAGCGCGCCCTGCAAATAACAAAGCACTAATGACGGGACCTAATTCACGAGCAATACTTAACGCCAACAATTGACCCAGTTGGCTCGCTGCACCAAATTTTTCCAGCGTATGATATCCCTGTAGGCCAACAACCATCCCAATGAACAAAGCGGAAACAATAATGATCAAACAGGACAATACACCAACAAAATACAGCTGTGCTCGTAAAGCAGGCCATAGGCGATAAAAATCAGGTTTTCTAAACAATACACGGAATAAAAAACGCCCAGAACTACCAATGGTTTGAATGGTACCTACCGAGGCATGCCCAAGCCGCGCGACGGTTTCAAGCATCTAATAACTCCTCAGTGTATGGTCGTGCCGGGTAATGAAAAGGTACGACACCGTCGGCTTCACCGTGCATAAACTGCCTGATTGCGGGTTCTGTTGATTGCATTAGTTCCAGTGGTTCACCGAAACCAATGACCCGTCCATCTGCAATTAAATAAACGTAATCAGCAATGGAGCATGTCTCTTCAACATCGTGCGATACAATAATAGTTGTTGTCTGTAGCAACTGATTCAACCGCTTAATAAGTCGCACCAAAACACCCATTGAAATCGGATCTTGTCCAGTAAAGGGCTCATCATACATCATCAGCTCAGGATCAAGTGCTATAGTTCTTGCCAAAGCAACCCGTCTCGCCATGCCACCCGATAATTCAGCGGGCATTAATCGCGCAGCGCCGCGTAAACCAACAGCTTCAAGTTTCATCAACACAATGTCACGCAACATGTCTTTGTTCAAGTGAGTATGTTCACGTAGAGGAAACGCCACATTATCAAAAACTGATAAGTGAGTAAATAAAGCACTGTTTTGAAATAGCAAACCCATTTTTTGTCGTAACTGATACAGTTTTTTATGTGATACATGGTGAATATTATTATCATTAACCAGAATGCGTCCAGAATCAGGCCTAAGCAGAGCACCAATCAATCGCAATAGCGTGGTTTTACCGCTGCCACTGGGACCCATAATCGCTGTAATCTTTCCTCGCTTTACCACGATATCAACGCCGTTAAAAATCAAGCGCTCATCGTGGCAAAAGGTAAGGTTGGTAATTTCAACCAAATTATCATTCATACCGTTAGATTCCAGGGTTTCATATTTATAGATTATATACCCGTCATGCCAAATATTACCAATTCATGACACATAAAATCTTTACAGTAAAGAACGCGTTGCCCAAAGCCCATGTTTTATACAGAACCTCAGCCATTTGGCATGAAAATTTGCCCAAACAGTATTCGCATTTTAATTATAGACCATATTTATGGTATGCTATGAATTATTGTATAGGTACGTTAGCCTGTCCTAATCATACCACACTTGCTTTCAATTTAAGCAATCATGAAGAGAGTTATGAATTTTTGCAAACTAGGCCTCGCGGTCATAGAAACTGAAGCACAAGCCGTATTTGAATTAACGCATCGATTGGATTATCGCTTCGATAGGGCGTGCGAATTATTATTATCCTGTAAAGGACGCATTGTCGTTACTGGCATGGGAAAATCCGGCCACATCGGCAAAAAAATAGCAGCAACCTTCTCAAGCACAGGCAGCCCCTCTTTTTTTATGCATCCGGGTGAAGCGAGCCATGGTGATCTAGGGATGATTACTCGACAAGACACCGTGCTTGCTATTTCTAACTCTGGTTATACGAACGAGTTGCTCATCCTGCTACCCTTATTAAAACGGCTCGAAGTGCCCCTAATTGCATTAACAGGGAATCCTGAATCCACATTGGCAACCACAGCCAGCGTTAATCTTGATATTAGCATCCGTCATGAAGCATGCCCGCTGGGGCTCGCGCCAACCACGAGCACTACGGTATCCCTTGTGATGGGCGATGCGTTAGCGATTGCACTATTGCAAGCGAGGGGATTTAGCGCGGAAGATTTTGCACGCTCACACCCTGGCGGCAACCTGGGGAAACGCTTGCTATTACGCATTGAAGATATTTACCACACAGGCGATGAATTGCCGCTGATTAGCGAAAAAAATAGCATCCGCGACGCATTAATCGAAGTGACGGCGAAAAAATTGGGGATGACATGCGTTGTTGATGCGCAAGGTTTCTTAGTGGGGATCTATACCGATGGAGACGTACGTCGAACATTAACCAATGAATTTGACATCAATGTGACACCTTTAAGTGACGTCATGACGCGCAATTGCCGTACGATTAAAAAAAACGTATTAGCAGTCGAGGCCTTAGCCTTGATGCAGAAACACAGTATTACATCGCTTGTCATTGTAGATGACGACAACCGCCCATCCGCAGTGGTTCACTTGCATGATCTACTACGAGCTGGCGTCTATTAACGGGGTATAATATGAAAGAAGTCATTGAGCATGCAAAAAAAATCAAATGTGTCATTTGCGACGTCGACGGTGTTTTAACCGATGGGCTTATTTACATTGATAATTTTGCCAATGAACTAAAAACGTTCAATATACAAGATGGCTTGGGTTTGAAATTACTCATGTCTGCGGGCATCGACGTTGCAGTGATTACTGGCTCGACAAACGCCGTAATCGATCACCGCATGCAACAGCTAGGCATTCGCCATTATTTCAAAGGACAAATCAATAAACAAAGCGCTTATCAAACGCTTAAGACTACCTTAAGCCTTAACGATGAACAATTTGCATACATTGGCGATGATCTACCTGATTTACCCATCATGCAACAGGTTGGGTTAAGCATTGCCGTTGCAAATGCCGTGCGTCAAGTGAAAGAATTTGCCATGTGGCACACGGAACTTCATGGAGGGCGCGGTGCCGTCCGTGAAGCATGTGATCTTATCCTGACGGCCCAAAATCAACTGGAGGTTGCGCTTAACCGGTTCCTCTCCCTATGAACGCAACGAAGCAAGCCATGTGGTTATTTTTGGCGCTCCTATCCTTGGCTTCTTCGGCCTGGTATTTTGCCAGCTCCACACCCATCATCAGGCTTGATGATCAATCATTATCAATGACGACAGATACTACTATCCATCACTTGACAGTCCAGCAGTTTGATACCGATGGACACCGCGTTCATTACTTACAAACGCCATTAATGCAGCATATTCCCTTGAATAATACGCATCAGCTGAAAACGCCACACATTATTGTTATTCAACCCAATCAGCCGGCCTGGGAAATTCAAGCCAATAGCGCGACAGCCTTGTATGGTGGCAAACAAATTACGTTTAATGAGAATGTTATTGTCCACCAAAAAAAAGAAGGCGATCATCAAGAGACCACCCTGAAAACGCAAGAAATCACCTACTTTCCCAACGATAAATTAGCTACCACGCCGAAAGAAATCACCTTTATGCAAGCAGGTAATGTGGTGAAATCAACAGGCATGACAGCGTATCTTGCAGAAAATCGTGTAAAATTGCTGAGTAATGCCCGAGGAACATATGAATCAAATCATGGGTAGTCGTGTCATCGCATGCATTATCTACCTCTTATTGTTTTGCAATCCGATGAACGTTTGTTTCTCGTTACCAGAAGACAAACAAGCGGTTATTCAATTTCGCGCTGATTCTGCTGATATCAATCAAACGACCCATCACGGTATATACACGGGTAATGTACAACTTGATCAAGGATCAACACACATACGAGCGGCTGAGGCGATCACGGAAGGCAACCAAAAAAATCAACTGATCAAAGCCATTATTAAAGGAAATAAAGACATACCAGCTCACTATTGGACACTGACAGCCAATGACAAACCCCCTCTTCATGCCTATGCAGAAACAATTCATTATTACCCAGAAAAACAAAGGATTGAATTAATTGGCAATGCGCGTGTTGAGCAAGGGACCAATTCATTTTCAGCGCCTAAAATTACGTATGATATGGTGCAACAACATGTTGTATCTGAATCGAATGGTAAAGCACGAACCACGATTATTATTCATCCCGAGAAACAGACATGAACGCAATGTTGGAAGCACGTCATTTAAAAAAATCATTTAAAACGCGCACGGTGGTCAATGACGTCAGTTTACACATTGCACGGGGTGAATGTGTTGGACTACTCGGTCCAAACGGCGCGGGAAAAACAACCTGCTTTTATATGATCGTTGGTTTACAGTCATGTGACAAGGGCCAAATCATCTTGAACGGTCAAGACATCACTAAAACGGCCATGCATCAGCGCGCTCGATTAGGCATTGGTTATTTGCCGCAAGAAGCCTCTATTTTTCGCAAAATGACCGTGTCAGATAACATTTTTTCTATTTTACAACTACGTCTTGATTTAGATGAAGCAGGTAGACAAGCTAAATTAGAGCAATTGCTGCTCGAGTTTCATATTTCTCATTTACGAAAAAACTTAGGTATGAGCTTGTCTGGCGGCGAGCGTCGGCGTGTTGAAATTGCTCGCGCTTTAGCGATTGAGCCTGCGTTTATTTTGCTCGATGAGCCGTTTGCCGGGGTCGATCCGATTTCAGTACTTGATATTAAAAAAATTATCTTACACTTGTGTGATAAAAATATTGGTGTATTAATCACCGATCATAATGTGCGAGAAACATTGGACATCTGCGAACGAGCATATATTGTTAATCAAGGAACCATCCTTTGTGAGGGCTCTCCATCAACCATACTTACCAATCAACAAGTGCGTGCAGTCTATCTTGGCGAAGAATTTTCATTGTAACGTGTAACGGAAAATAGAAACGATAGGGATCGCGCCCGAATTAACTTCCTATTCTTGCGCGAAGATGGCCATTAGCTTGATGCAAGAATAGGAAGTTAATTCGGGCGCGATCCTATGTTACTAATCATCGATAATTACGATTCATTCACTTATAACTTAGTGCAATATTTTCAATGCCTTGGACAGGAGGTGTTGGTTTACGCACATGACAACATCACGATCAATAAAATTAAGGCATTAGCGCCGGATTATCTCGTCATTTCGCCCGGCCCAAAAGCACCGCAAGACGCAGGCGTGTCCTTAGCCGTCATCCAGCATTTTCATCGAGACATTCCGATCTTAGGCGTATGCTTGGGCCATCAATGCATAGCCCATGCGTTTGGTGCGAAAATAGTCCAAGCGCCCGCTATTATTCATGGTAAAACATCCCTTGTTCATCATCATAAACAAGGCCTATTCGATGCGATCCCGACCCCTTTTCTTGCAACGCGTTATCATTCACTAGCCATCGATGTCGCAACGCTCCCACCTTGTTTTTCGATTGATGCTTGGGCCGATGAAACAATCATGGCCATTTCACATCGTGAATACGCCTTGTTTGGCCTGCAATTTCATCCAGAGGCTATTTTAACTGAGCACGGCATGCCGTTATTGAAGCGTTTTTTATCCATCAAAAAATAGTACATTGAATCAATGGCACTACCTTAAGCCAAAATTTTGATGTAGCCTGGATGAAGCGCAGCGTAATCCGGGAAACGATGCCTCACAGAGGCTCTGCTCCCGGATTACGCTGCGCTTCATCCAGGCTACATTTAATGATTAATTTTAGATAAAAAACTTCAGGTAGTGCCATTGGTACCTTGTTTCATGTCATTAGAAAAATCATAAACCGCGAATGCGGGAATTCATTTCCACACTGGCTCCCAGCTTGTTACAGCGATGGATCCACGCCTTCGCGGGGAAGACATTTTTC
>CANJFK010000063.1 GCA_947473535.1 Legionellaceae bacterium
AGGATTAATATAAATAATTTTAGTTTTTCGTTGCAAGTCACCCTGGATATAAATAAATGAATTTAAATGAGTACCGTCTGGAGGCAGCGTAGGCAAGAAATGAAGATCCGCTTGCTTGACATCCTCTCGATTTAATTTGCCATCCTCTAATTTAAGTCTACTCAGCTTGCGTTTCATGACCTCTAAAAAATTTTGCTGATATACTTTTTTTAGCGCCAACTCAAATGCATTCGTATTTTTAATATCAACTGGTTCCGTCTGTCCATCAGCTCTCATGTAGAACAGCGCCGGATTTTTCTTTGGACCATAACCTTTAGCGGATGTAATTTTATAAACCTCATCCAATAACATCGACGGCAATCGTCTACTACTTACCCTCCGGTCTAAACGGCCCCGAAGCTCATTATAAGCAACCGGACCAAGTTCCGTTTCCTTAATTTCAGTCTCTTCAATTTCACCTTTTTTATTTCTAACCGCGTAAAAGATGCTGTTTTCCTTGGTATAGAGATAAAGTGTGTTATCCAGTGCCAGTTCTTGATCCGGTTGATTAAATTCGAAGTCATACCCTTGAAGAAAAATATAAGAGTTGATACACGTTGTGTCCGTAGGCTCTGGTAATTTTGACATGACGTGAAAGGTACACCCTTTCGCACTGACTTCCTCGTGCAGATTCGTATTGAGCTTCATCATCGTCTTGCGCTCAGCCTTCATGCTGCGGTTCCAAATGCGGTTCAATACCGCCAGAGCGCCGAGCGCAAGACCCACAGGGAAAAGCAAATAACGCAAATCTTCACCCGTTAACGCACTCACTGCACTCAGCATGCTACGCAGAGCCCGGTAGGCCCATTTCAATGCCTTCAGCAGGTCACGAATATAGGGAGAGAGTATTGCGGCGTAGCGCCTCAACATATTTGCATCATTCTCGCTCGAGACGCTAGCAAGAACAGAAAAACCGACTAAAGCGACCGTTTCAATGATCATAACGACAATGCCACCTGGCGTTATCATCCAATCATGTACTGCATCGATTACATCAGAAGAAGAGGTAGACGCACCTTCGCTGGCCAAGCAAAGCTCGATAGCGTATTTGGGTATAGTGTAAGATAGATTGATAGAATCAAGTAAAGCGTACCATGCGTAGATGGCATTATCGTCATTCAGTTTCTTTGCGTACAGACGCCATTGAGTATCCAATTGATTGGTGACCTGCTCGAAATAACTTGGGTCATCACTACTCTTTTGCTCGGTCGTCATGCATTTCACAGGCAGCGGCTAAGATGGTGCACATTGTAACTGGGTCACTGCGAAATGGCAAGGATATCTTCAAATTGATTTCAATTTAACCAAGAACTACAGGCCCATCGGAGATTATATCATAAAAAACAATAAATAATAGAAAATTAAAACAGCGCCCTACTGTGCCTACAGACACAAATCTGCTAAGATCGGCAACATTTCACACACTGGTATGTTGGAGATTTAATGCGGGTATTTACGCTCCTCTTTCTTTTTTGGTCATCATTAGCGGGACACGCTATGGCAAATAATGAAAAAATAACTTATGGCTACATTGAAAAAGCAACATTAGTTGACAACGATCTAACCTTATCAGCAAAACTTGATACAGGCGCCAAATCTGCATCGTTAAACGCCATCCACATCACGGAGATCACGGTCGATGATAAGCCTTATCTAAGCTTCATTGTGCCGAGTAAAGAAGGCGACATTCCATTCAAATGTGAATACGTAGGCAAGGTCAACATTAAAATTCGCGCAGGTGAAACGTCCGTAAGCCCTTTACTAAGAAAATCAATTAAACGTCCTGTCGTGCTCATGCGCATCAGACTCGCGGAGTCCGAGCAAATGGTTCGCGTCAATCTTACCAACCGCAAGCGATTCATTTACCCACTACTACTGGGCAGAGAGGCTCTCATTGCATTTAATGGCGTCGTTGATCCTCAATTAAAATACACCATTCCAGCACAAAAATCAGGTCTAAAATGAACTCAAATAAACGCCATTTATACGGTTTAATTATCACGTTATTTTTAGTCGGCATGGGTGTTTTTTTCTATCGCCACCTTATTCTTGATGTGCCCTTAACCGATACCGAAAATGTCAACAGCTGGATGATCGAGGCCAACCTTCGATTCGTTGCTGAACGGAATATCCCGGTAAAAGCAAGTTTCACGATACCGTACATGCCACCGCACTTTGCGATTCTTGATGAATATTTCGTTGCTCAAAACTATGGCGTGACCACAAACTTAACTGGGGATAATCGTCGCGCTGTTTGGTCATTGAGACGAAGTACCGGCCGCCCTCAATCACTATATTATCGCGCTATTTTTCGTGAAACAGATAACGATGACGCATACATCGCGAAGCCACCTAGACTCAAAATAATGCCCTTAGAAGAAAACATAAAAACAGCCGTAGATACGATTATCGGGCAAGCTCGCCAGTCATCAGCAGACATTCAAACATTTGCACAGGGCACTATCAAAGAGCTTAGCAAAAAAGATGGGAACGCAAAATTACTTGTTGGTAATGATTTCAGTGATTACAAGGTCGTTAATGCTGTCATTATGATACTAAACCAAGCGAAAATCTATGCTATGCCTATTCAGGGCATCAATTTAAAACAACAGAACAAAGCCGATTTCAAATTATTTCTTGCTGTATATAATGGCAAAGAATGGACCTATATTAACCCACGAACAGGCACGACGGGCCTGCCTAAAGATTTTCTTGTTTGGCAATATGGTGGCGAGCCTATGTTTGATGTGCTCGGGGGGAAAAAACCACAATTTTCCCTGACCGTATCGCCTACACCAATCAACGCGCTGAGTGTCGCCAAGGCACACGGCTTACAAACTGAATCGCAATTATTACGCTTTTCTTTATTACAGCTCCCAGTCAATGTTCAAGAAACATATAAAATATTACTCACGGTTCCAGTAGGTGCATTTATTATTTTATTACTCCGTAATTTTATTGGGCTAAGTACATTCGGGACATTCATGCCCGTATTGATTGCACTAGCCTTTCGCGAAACACATGTTATCTGGGGCATCATTTTATTTACGATCATTGTCTCGTTTGGACTGATTGCACGTTTTTATCTGGATCAGCTACGCTTACTTCTAGTTCCTAGACTCGCAGCCATTCTGACGGTTGTGATTATGTTGATGATATTTATCAGTGTGGTAAGCCAAAATCTTGAGCTCGAGTCCGGATTATCGGTGGCATTATTTCCGATGGTAATACTAACCATGACCATTGAACGAATGTGTATCACCTGGGATGAACGTGGCGCTTATGACGCGCTCAAATCGGGCGTAGGCAGCCTGGTTGCCGCCGTCATTGCATTTGGTGCCATGAATTATGCGCCCATGCAATATTTGGTTTTTGCTTTTCCTGAGTTATTATTGGCATTGTTATCTCTTATATTATGGTTTGGCCAATATCGCGGATACCGCTTGTTTGAACTATTTCGATTCAGCGCACTGGCTGGAGCGAAATAATGTGGAAGACATACCATCGATTACATAAAGGCGGCATTTTAAGCATTAACCGACGAAACAGTGATTATGTATTACGCTATAATCGGCGTAAACTTTATCCGCTGGTTGACGATAAATTAAAAACCAAACGACTAGCGCTACAATCAACGATTGCCGTACCTGCACTTTATGAGCTCATCGAAACCGAACATCAGATCAAGTCATTGGATCAATTACTTCAACCTTACTCCGATTTCGTCGTCAAGCCGGCGTGCGGAGCGGGAGGAGATGGCATCCTCGTCATCACTGATCGCGTTTTTGGCCGCTATCGCCAGATAAATGGCAAGCTATTAACCAGCCAAGAGCTAAGCTACCATCTCTCTTGCCTGCTCTCCGGCGCATATAGCCTTGGTGGGCATCCCGATTATGCGATTATTGAGCGCCGAGTTATTGTTGACCCTGTGTTTGCTGAAGTGAGTCACGAAGGCGTGCCCGACATCCGGATTATTAGTCTTCTTGGTTATCCCGCCATGGCGATGGTTCGTTTGCCAACGCGCTTATCGGGCGGCAAAGCAAATTTGCATCAAGGGGCAATTGGTGTTGGCGTTAACTTAGCCACGGGCATGACGCTTGGCGGTGTTTTTCATAACGATGCTATTGATTACCACCCCGACACGTTGAAACCAATCATTAATATCAAAGTGCCTTATTGGGACAAAATTCTAGAAATTGCAGCTAGTTGTTATGAATTGACAGGATTAGGGTATCTTGGCGTGGATATTGTCTTGGATAAAGATCACGGCCCATTAATGCTCGAGTTAAATGCTCGCCCTGGATTAAACATTCAAATTGCCAATCGAGAAGGCGTGTTGCAACGCTACCGCACCATCGAAGCACACCATGCTGCCATGCAGGGGCAGGAATCAATCGCAACACGCGTTGCATTTAGCCAAGAGCAGTTTGCGCGGCCATAGCCGCACAAGGTATGCGATCCTATTCTTGTGCAACAATCGGTAACGCACTAATCTGCTGTACTTCGATGGCTAATGCCTTAAAATAGTCATATGACATATAAAAATCACCTTGATCGCCAATATTCTTGCCCCAAGAGTTGCGTAGCGTTAGCAGGCCTTGATGTACATGGCCTTGAAGATCAACGGCCATGGCGTCATCATTATAACCCGTAATAACCATTTCATGACCCGCAAATTCTAATTTCGACTCAATGGCGGCTGCAATGTCAGGCGTGAGCACCCAACTATCAAATAAACCGTGATGTGTGCCAACAGCGCCAGCCAAGCCTAAATCAACCTCCGGCAGCAATACGCCAAAGGTCAGGCGATCACCGTCACTCAATGCATCTTTTACATTATTGAGTATTTTATCCATATCCGTTTTATCCAAGACAACATGATACATGTCTAGCAAAGGAAACCAAACAACCTGATCCAGTTCCTCACTGATTTGGTGATACTGTTCTACAGACATCCCTGCAACTGGCGCTTCGCCACCCAGCGGATACTCCGTTAAATCACCACAGCCACTAGCCCGTTGTTGAGCCTTGCCCACCACGCCAAAAGTAGTCATTTGATTCAACACAATGCCGCCAAATGATCCATCCCAGCCACTCGGCATATAAGCATTTTCCTCAAGGTAACGGCCTAATTGCAACTGACATAATTGACTAATATAGTCCCCTTTATCCAATGCCGCATCAACGGCCGCTGAAGCAGCAAACGTCACACAGGTACCATGACCGCCCTGATTCAACACAGGCACATTGCCCATTCCCCGCTGAACCTGCCGCGGATGACGCGTCATAGACAACAATGGCTTATGTTCTTCGTTGATGGCTTTATCGGCCCGATGACTGATCGTATGTTGCGCTTGAGCTGATAACTGGATTTTTAATAAAGTAACGTGCTGAATGCCGGGCTGTGTCATCAGTAAGTGCGCGGCATTAGGACGTTTAACCGGCTGCTTAAAACTACCAACCAATTTAATATCCTGTGCAATGGCCACGCCACTCATCAAGAACGTTAAAAAGACCCATCGCGTTAACTTCATAAGATAATCTCCAATAAAAATTTGAATTTCGCATGAGCGAGATTATCACACGCAGGATCATTAAAAAAGGCGCTTATGCAGCGCCTTTGCCTAAAAGATACCTTGATTTACCGACGATAATAACCACCATGATGGTACACATTACCATTGCGGTAAGTAGTGCTGTGGTGATATGCACCCCCACGATACCCATTATAAGTACCACCTCGATGGTAATAACCATTTCTACCGTTAGAATATCCGTTACGATATCCATAGCCATAGTATGGCGTGCTGGGCACATAAATCGACGGCCCGCCTGGCAAAACCACTACCGCGGCATAGGCTGACTGGCTAAAGGTTGCCGTTAACAAAACCAAAGAAACGACAAACAAAAGAGATAAATACATCCTATTGATATTTATATAATTTTCCATAAGACCCCCGGTCGGCTATTAAATTAAACTTCTAGTCTTAATAATAGACTACTATTGCTCGTTTGCAAGCGAAAACACGTCCAATGCAAGATGCGAATTGCACCATATTGGATAATTAAGCGGTTAAACACTAGACTTAATTCATGCGTAGCATCTCTACTGGTTTGATAGATATCAGTGATATACCCTTTACGGATGAGTTTTAGGTGTTTTAGGCGACTATACTGGACTCTAAACGTACCGATTTTCCTAAAACTCGCACTGCGCTTTATGCGCGGAATCAAGATCGCTGGATACCGTGCATAAAGCACGGTACGTAAGCAAAAAATCGACCTTTATTGTTCAAAGATCAGATTCGTTTACCCTGGGTCTCCTCGGGTGCAACTCTCACATAGGCAAATAAAGCCCTAATTTTGCACAACCAAATTAACCACATTTTTATGCTCGATTACGTTCCGTTTATAATGTGCCGCGATGATCTTCCACGCCTTGTCAAAGCGCTG
>CANJFK010000064.1 GCA_947473535.1 Legionellaceae bacterium
CCGTTCGTCCTTCTTCGTACCAAGAGATTAATAATTGTTATACCGCCACTATTTACAATAAAGGCGCAGAAGTTATTCGTATGCAACAAACGCTTTTAGGCCGTGCTGGTTTTCGTCGTGGGATGGATTTGTATTTTCAACGCCATGACGGCCAAGCCGTTACAATAGATGATTTTGTTGCCGCCATGCAGGATGCCAATGGGGTTGACTTCACGCAATTTAAACGCTGGTATAGCCAAGCGGGAACCCCGGAAGTCCATGTGAGCAGTGTTTATCAAGGTGAGCGGTTGACGTTGTCGTTTACACAATCTTGTCGATTGACACCCGATGGGCAAGCAAAAAAACCGTTTCACATTCCTGTTCAGATTGCATTATTTAATGCCAATGGAAACGAATTGCCCTTAGTGAATCATTTGTTGGAATTACGTGAAACCGAGCATACGTTTCACTTTGATGGGTTGAGCGAAAAACCGGTTGTTTCGCTGTTGCGCGGCTTTTCTGCGCCAGTGGTTTTGCATCATGAAGCGAGTCAGGCGGAATTATTGGCGCTGCTGCGTTTTGAAACCGATGGCTTTGCTAAATGGGATGCTGCTCAACGGTTGGCCCTTCGTTGTTTAACACATTGCTACCATTCCCCACGTAAAGAATGGCAGGTTCCAGAGGCACTCCTTGATGCGTTTGTGCATGTATTAACTGACGAGTCATTGGATCCGGCACTACGGGCCGATCTTTTAACGCCGCCTGGTTTTAGCGATACGGTCATGGCGTTGACTGAGATAGATGTTGAACGACTAGAAGATGCCCGTGATTTTTTTCGAGCGGCACTTGGGCACGGCTTGAATACCGCAGCGCAGGATGGTTATCGATTGCTGTGGCAACAAGAAGATCATGCCATGGACGGGGGTGCTTATGGTCGCCGCAAGTTGCGTAATGTGTGTTTGGGGTTGATGATGAAAGCAGATGAGCGTACTGCTTTGCCTCATTGCTTACAGCAATTCGCTAAAGCCCAAACCATGTCAGACAAGGTGGCGAGTTTTGCTTTGTTGATGAACAGCTCCGATTCATCGATACGGCAAACAGCCATCGATACTTTTTATAACCAATGGAAACATGACGATTTAGTGTTGGATAAATGGTTTGCTATCCAAGCCATGGCTGCGTTGCCTGACGTTCTGGAGCGGGTAAAACAATTGCTGCCACATCCAGCATTCAACATTAAAAATCCAAATAAAGTTCGGGCATTATTAGGCATGTTTTGTCAAATGAATCCGCGTTACTTTCATGCCGCTGATGGCAGTGGGTATGAATTTTTAACGGAGATGTTACTGACGTTGAATAAAATAAACCCTCAAATTAGTGCCGGGCTTGCAAGTCCATTCACACGTTGGCAGTGTTGGGATGCGAACCGGCAAGGGTTAATGAAGCAGCAATTAGAGCGTTTGGCCGCAGCGGATTTATCACGTGATTTACGTGAGTTAGTGACTAAAAGTTTATAATAAGGGGGCATGTATGCTCGATCGTTTTGCTGTTATGGGATCGCCTATCGACCACAGCCTATCCCCGATGATCCACCAATTATTTGCTGAACAAACCAATCGTGCACTGAGTTATGAAAAAATTCAGATTGATCTGGCTTGTTTTGAGCAGCAAGTGATGCATTTTTTTAATATCGGCGGAAAAGGTTTAAATATTACGTTACCCTGTAAACAACGCGCTTTTGCAATGGGGGAGGTGGTGAGCGCTCGGTGTTTACAAGCACAAGCCGCGAATACCTTGTGGCGCGCGTCAGGAAAATTGCATGCGGATAACACCGATGGCATTGGTTTGATGCGTGATTTGAGCCGCTATATTGATGTCGTTGATAAAAAAATTCTGTTGTTAGGCGCGGGCGGTGCGGCACGCGGCATACTTGGGCCCTTGCTTTCGACTCACCCGGCAGAGCTCACCATCGCTAATCGCACGCTAGATAACGCGCATGCCTTGCATCGAGCTTTTCCTAGTATGACGCGAGTTTGTGGTTTTGCCGAGCTGAGCGGCACCTATGACCTCATCATCAATGCAACATCAGCTGGCCTTGCTGGACAGCCTGTCACTCTACCGTCAATGATTACCGTAGGAAAACCTTTCTGTTACGATCTGGCCTATCAAAAAACAGGCGCTACAGCTTTTGTCGCTTGGGCGCGAGCGCTGGGTTGTGATGCGGTGGATGGGCTGGGTATGTTGGTTGAGCAAGCCGCAGAGGCGTTCTTCATTTGGCATGGTGTCATGCCCCAGACGGCACCGGTTATGAAAAAAATGCGGTGACGGCTGGCGCTGATATCAGCGTGTCATTGTAGCCTAACTCAATCAACTCCTGGGTGAATTCCTTTTCAAATAACAAAAAGCTCAATAAATCGCCGGAATGGCTTTGTGCACCCAGCATGTTTAGCATGCCGCGTAGCAGTGAGGGCATGGTTAGATAGTTCTCTTGGGCAATTTTAGCTATGTCGGAGCTGGGGCGCAAATGCAAGGTTTCAATGGGTCGCCATGGTGAGTTCCGCTTTTTCCACATGGATAACAATCGAGCAATATCGTTCATGCGATTCACCATTTCAATATCGCGATCCAAGTTGTCAAGAAAAATCCCATTCAACATGTTTCCCAAGATATGTGCAAATCCAATGTCCCTGCTATGCAAGTGCTCATGTTCCCCAAACACCGGCAATTGGCGAGTACCTAGAATCAGTATTTTTTCAACATTGAACCGCACCGCACCGCGCAATGGTGAGACGAGTCCCATGCTTCCATCACCGTAATGTGCATTAGTAATTTTAACCGTTGGGAAAAAAAGAGGTAAGGCACTGGAGGCAAGGATATGCTCCATGCTGGTCGTTACTCGCTCACTAATGTGCCTTGGGTAATGCCAGTCTTCGAAGGTTGATTCATGGTGTTGATAAAAAGAAACGGTTTGTTGGGTCTCATAGCAATGACTGATGACTTCCATTGTTTCCAATTGTTTATTGTCGATATTGGCTTTAATGCGCGCGAAATCGATATTATCGGTGATGAATTTATGCAGTGGCAGCGTATCCAATAAGTGGCCCGCTTGAGGTCCCTTGATAAACAGATGACTTACATTGCGTAAAAGTGATTTGCCAAAATCGTAATTACTCGAGTTGAAAATTTGCTGACAGTGGATTTCACGCCATAAATCTTCGAGTTTATCAATGCCCGCGGTAAAATCATCGGCGTGTTGCGCAAGAATGGCGGCATTAATACTTCCTACGCTCACACCACTTACCATCGCAAACGGCAAGGTTTTAACTTGTAAAATGTGACAGATGGCCTTCAGTACACCAACTTGATACGCTCCACGCGCGCCACCACCGGCAAGATATAAGGCTATTTTAGCCATGCTAACTATCTGTTTTTTAAGTAAGATAGTAGGAAATATAGATGACTGCGCGAGGGATGGCAAGGTAATATAGTAGGTATGTAGTATATTGTGCTGTGTTCGCAGTTAGTATAGATTATTTGTACCCCCATCATGCGCTTCAGAGGAATCATGTTAGCCCTGTTTCGTGAGCAGCCCCGCCCGTTTTATATGATTTTTATGCTGGAAATTTGGGAACGATTTGGTTTCTATACGATGCAAGGGATCTTGGTTCTTTATTTCATCCGATATTTAGGTTTTAGCGACGATGTTGCTTATTACACATTCGGCGCATTTTTCGCTCTTGTTTATGGCATGGTAGCTATAGGCGGTTATCTTGGTGATAAGGTGTTAGGCACCAAACGTACCATTATTTTAGGTTTAATTGTTCTTGCCATGGGTTATTTGGCGCTGGCGTTAGTGGCGAAGCAATATGTTTTCTTTGCATTAGGCGTCATTTGCGTCGGTAATGGTTTGTTTAAGGCAAATCCATCCAGCTTGTTGGCCAAGTGTTATGCAGCTGGCGATCCAAAGTTGTACGGTGGGTTCACGCTGTATTATATGTCAATTAACATAGGTTCAATTTTTGCATTGTTTGTTGGGCCAAGCGTGTCTAGCAAATACGGTTATTCTTATGCTTATTTTATCAGTTTTATTGGTATCTTACTCGGACTGGCGAACTATTGGTTTCAGCGTCAATCGATTGCTAATATTAATACATGGGCTGATCGCCGCGTTCTATTTTGGTGGCAATGGAGTGCTATTTTAGGTGGCATCGTCGCGATGGTGTGCGCATCAGCGTTTCTTTTGCAACACACGATGATGGCTAAAAAACTGGTGGGATTGATAGTATTCATATTGGTTTCGGTTTATTTTTATTATATGTATCGTGAAAAACGAGCACCGCGTCTGCGCATGTTATTGGCGTTTATCTTAATGTTAGAGGCGGTGGTGTTTTTTACGTTATACCAGCAAATGCCAACGTCGATTAATTTATTCGCTGTGAATAATGCCAATGCAAGTTTGTTGGGGGTGTCGCTTGACCCTCAGAGCTTCCAAGTATTAAACCCACTTTGGATCGTCATGTTAAGTCCAATGTTAGCGATGCTTTACATTCGGTTAAATCGAAAAAAAGTTTCTTTTCCTATCCCTTATAAGTTTGCAGCGGGTATGACTTTTTGTGGTCTGAGCTTCATGTTGTTGTATTTTTCACGTTACGTACATGATGATAGTGGCATGGTTTCTGCTTGGTGGTTAGTCAGTAGTTACTTATTTCAAACCATGGGAGAATTGCTGGTGTCTGCCTTGGGGGTGGCTATGGTCGCGGAACTAGTGCCACAACAAATATCGGGTTTTGTGATGGGGATGTGGTATTTAACGTCCTCAGTCGCGGGTTTTCTAGGAGCCTCCGTTGCAACTTACACTGCCTTGCCAGTCAATCTGCAACCGGGTATTGAGTCCTTAATGGTTTATACCCGCGTCTTTGCTTATATTGGATTAATCACACTGGGGGTGGCGTTATTATTGTGGTTAATCTCGCCTCACTTGACCAGGCTTATGGGCGTAGATAATCTTCCGTTAATAAAAACGGAGTAAGCTACCCTATTTATTGTATTTAGGATTATGGTGTGGTTAATTCCATAACGATCGATGAGCAAACCCAATCGCTGATTGATGAGCTGTATCATGCCGAGGGAAAGTCTCGGGTGCTTCGATACCATGTTAGTAGTCGAACAGGAAAATGTCGGGTTAAGCGTGATGCAGTTATTGAATGGTTAAGTGAAGAAAACAACGATCGACCGTCTCGTTTTCTGCGTGAAGCGTTGCGCGCCACTTTATTGCGTGACTTACATTATTCTTTGTTAGCGGCGGATGAAAGACACAATCGGCGCATTAAAAAAGAAGCGAGTTGGTTTAATAAATTTCAATACATGTCATTAGTCATTGCTGGAACATTGTTCGCCATTTGCGATGGTTTTGATGGCGTGTCGTCTATTCTTTTTTTGTTTACAGCGGTTCCTTCCTGGCTTGTTTTTGTGTTGGGGTTTGCTTTTTCATTGCTGTCCGTTGCCGTTTTTTATGGTTTTGATTTGGTTACGATATCGAATAACCTTGGTGTTGAATTTAGTCATGCGCGTCAATTGCTTGATGTTCTTGTTGAGCAAGCAGAGCAAATCAAGCAACTCCGAAAACAAATAAATAGAAAATATAAAGTAACAACCGATCCTGATGAGTTGAGGTCATTACAAGCGATCTTGGCCATGTTGATTATTCGTTATGACGCGTTGGATGAGGCTAGGGTTGTTTATACAACAGAATTGAATAAATCGTACTTGAACGCCTTGAAATTAACGTTGGCAGTTATTGCTGGGATCTTGTTTTTTAGTTATGGCTTTTTTTCTGGTCAGTCGATGGCTCTGGCTTTTGTGGGTTTGCTTAGTATTTCAACGGCGGCGGCGTTTTGGCCTGTTACAATCGTTGGCATTGTTATTGGCTTCGCAGCATTCAGTGTTTATTGGTTCGTCGAGCGTCCTGGACTTGAAAATTTGGTAGGTCGTTGGTTGGGTTTAGACAAGGATAAGATAGCAATTTTAGCTGATGATGCGATAGTTTCCAAACAGAAAAACAAGTTGCTACAACTTGAAGTTGAGATTGAAAATTTGCAAAACAAACCTGCGCGCCGCAAGTCGCTCAGTGATGATCAAATGGATTCTACACGCAACCCGGTAACGTCTACTCGAGACGCTCATTCGAGTTTGCCCTATGCCGATCGTTATACACGTCAACGAGTTAACTCTGAGAGACTAGATGCTTATCCCGATCGCTTGTTTAGCTATGGAGCCGTTTATTCTCCATCAACGACAAGGGATAGTGTGGATAATCATTTGGATGCTAAAATGTGAAGTTATTACGGACGCGCCCAACAACAATAAAAAAATGTACTATACTAGGGTCTGTTGACATATATGGACCCTGCCGGGTCTTGCAATAGGTGGAACCATTATTTTAAGCAAGGTAGGTTGAGATGCAGTCATATATTCGGCCTCTGGTTAGTGATGTACGTTCACTGGGCC
>CANJFK010000065.1 GCA_947473535.1 Legionellaceae bacterium
CAGGGCTGTATCCTGCAAAAAAATTGGTATTAAATGTTAATGCTGATGTTTTCTCCAATACGGGAACGCATATTTCTTCGATCGCGCCGGGATAAACCGTTGATTCATAGATAACAATGTCCCCTTCTTTCAGAATGGAACCAATTGTCTCGCTCGCTTTAATGAGCGGTGTAAAATCAGGTTGCCTATGTTCATCAATAGGCGTTGGAACAGTAACAATATATATATTGCAGAATGCTATTTCAGCCACTTGCGAGGTCAATGATAAGTAACGTGCCTCACGAAGCTCTTCGGTGGTAACTTCCAATGTGGAATCATGGCCACCAACGAGCGAATGGACTCGCTCCTGATTAATGTCAAAACCCATGACAGAGCGTTTTTTTCCAAATTCAACGGCTAATGGTAATCCAACGTAGCCGAGCCCGACGATGGCAAGTTTTCGCTCAACCAGATCTAGCATTGTCATAATAATTCCTTTATTTTTGGGCAAGTAGCATAACAGATTGTAGCACTTGGCATGTCTTTTCGATTTCATCTGGTTTTAAAGTAGGATGCACTAAAAACATCAAACTGGTTTCGCCTAATCGACGAGCAATTGGCAATCTTTCTAATGGCTGCCAACCTGTTTCGTTGAATGCCTTTTCCAGGTAAATTTCAGAACATGTACCTGAATAACAGGGCACACCACGCTCATTAATCGCATTAAGAATGTACTCTCGATCAACCTTTAATTTCTCCGGCTCTACGAAGACATAGCACTTATATGCCGCGTGCTCAATTTCTGCCGGGACTTCCGGAACGCGGAGCCCAGGAAGCGTTGATGCTATAGACCAGATTTTTTTTGCATTATTTATACGCTGAGAATGCCATAAATCCATTCGTTTAAGCTGGATTCGTCCAACAACTGCCTGCAGTTCGATCATGCGCCAGTTTGTTCCGAAACTTTCATGCAACCACGCAAAACCTGTCGGTTTTTTTTTCAGTAGTTCTTCCCAGCTTTTCCCATGATCTTTAAAAGACCACATTTTTGACCATAAGGCATAATCATTTGTTGTTACCATGCCACCCTCACCACCAGTGGTCATGATCTTATCTTGGCAAAAAGACCAGGCACCAATGTGCCCAATAGAGCCCACTGAACGGCCCTTGTAGCGAGCACCATGCGCTTGAGCGCAATCTTCGATAACATATAGTCCATGTTCTTTTGCCATTGCCATGATAGGATCCATATCACAAGGCCAGCCAGCCAAATGAACACAAATAATTGCTTTTGTTCTCGGAGTCATGACCTGACAAATACTTTCTATAGTAATATTTTGACTATCTTCGTTAACATCAGCAAAAATTGGGGTTGCGCCAGCCATTGCAATGCATGATGCTGAAGCAATAAAACTCCGTGAAGTCACGATTACTTCATCACCAGGGCCGATGCCTAATGCCTTTAACGAGACATCCAGAGCGACAGTTCCATTTGCCAAAGCTACAGCGAATTCAACACCAGCCCAGTGTGCAAACTCCTTTTCAAACTCTCGACACTGTGTGCCAGTCCAGTAATTCACCTTATTTGATAAAAGAAGCTCGCGCGCTGCATTGGCTTCTTCCTCTGTGAAACTTGGCCATGGTGAAAATGCGGTGTTTAACACGTTATCCCTCTCGCTGAACTATAGTTTACAGCCTGTCTACAAATTAAAATCGAGTCTATGCTAATCGCTTGTTGTTGTAAATATCGCCTGAAAAAAAATTGCTAGGCCAAGGTGATAGAGAGCAGATTAAAGGTACCGTTTAAACAGGGTCCAATATATCCCTTGCGCACATGAGTTTTCGGTTTTGTAGCATCCCATCTACGGCCCTAAAAAAACGAAAACTCATGTGCGCAAGGGATAGCTACATCTTGTTTAAGCAAGGTTAGGTTAGTATCAACCAACAATTTGCAAATTTCCTGGACTATCCGAGCGGATGCATTTCCATCACCATATGGATTTTTTAAGCCACTCATTCGTTCATAAGCTTGTTTATCAGTTAATAATTGAACAACGTTGCTCACGATTGCCTCAGTAGCCGTACCAACAAGCCTCACGGTTCCAGCAGCAATTGCCTCTGGACGTTCAGTCGTACTTCGCAGGAGCAATACTGGTTTTCCCAGCGAAGGCGCTTCTTCCTGTATTCCCCCAGAATCGGTCAGAATAATATAAGCAGACTGCATCAAAAAGACAAAAGGCAAATAATCTTGTGGATCGATTAAATGTATATTAGAGATACCATCAAGTATGCCCCTTACCGGCTTCTGTACATTTGGATTGAGATGCACCGGATATATTATATCCACTTCAGGGAATAATTTCGCAAGATGAACAAGTGCATGACAAATTTGCTCAAGTCCTTTACCAAAATTTTCTCGTCGATGTCCAGTCATCAAAATCATCTTACGATCGGGCTTTATAAATGAAAATGCCTGGCGTAGTGCTGCAGAAATTAACGGTTGTGTTTCAATAATATTTACAGCATCGTACAGTGCATCAATGACAGTATTACCTGTCACAAAAATTTTGTGGGGCGGAACACCTTCTCGCAAAAGATTCACCTGCGACTGCTCAGTGGGTGCAAAGTGAATAGAAGCTAAAACACTCGTTATTTTCCGATTTGCCTCTTCAGGCCAAGGTGAATTAATATCCCCTGTACGAAGGCCTGCTTCAATATGTGCTATCGGTATTTGATGGTAATAGGCGGAAATGGATGCAGCCAACGTTGTTGTATCACCATGCACTAGGACCAGATGAGGTTTATATTGTTCAAATAAGGTGGCCAAGCCCGTTAGTATTTTTGTTGTGAGAGTGCTTAGATCTTGATTTTCAGCCATGACTTGCAAATTATAATCAGGACGAATGTTGAACAATTTAAGCACTGAGCTAAGCATCTGTTGATGCTGTCCAGTTACTGCGACTTTATTATGTATAAGTGGACTATTTTGGAGCATCCTGATCAATGGTGCCATCTTAATCGCTTAAGGACGAGTACCAAAAATACACAGCGTTTCAATAATCATAGCAATCTACTATATTTGTCACGTTACCAGATATACCTTGCGTACATGAATTTTCATTTTTTTAGCACCCAGCTATGGTTCAGCTTGACCGGTTAAGATAGGCCGTAGATGGGATGCTACAAAACCGAAATTCATGTGTGCAAGGTATACACCATGGCATGTGTCACACGTCTATTTAGTATTGATTGTATCATCATAATAGTATTTATTGTATTTTCCATATTTTGAATAGCTACCATATGATTGAGTAATTGTTGCTGCCCGGTGGAAGTTAAATATAGTACCCTGCACATTAATTTCTGAACTAGCTAATCGCTTTAATACCATTTCAATTTCGGTCGGCTGATGGGCCCCGGCTCCCAACACAAGAAAATTAGTACCAGCAAGAGCGCCAATCACTACAGCATCGGTAACCAGTAAAACTGGCGCCGTATCAATCACAACAACATCAAACTGCTCAGACAATGTATTGATTGTCAACCTAAACTGTTCACTCATGAGTACTTCTGAAGGATTTGCTGGATACGTGCCACGGGGAATAAATGTCAGGTTCGGATGCATCGACTTATTCAATCCCTCGCTCAAGCTGACCTTACCATTAAGAATTTCGGCCATCCCTGGCACCGCCGGAATATTAAAGTACTTATGTAGAGTGCCGCGCCGTAAGTCGCCGTCAATTAATACAACTCGTTTGCCCGACGTTGCCAAAAGGTATGCTAGATTAGAAGACACAAAACTTTTACCTACACCGGGTGATACACCTAAAATAGAGATAATATTATTTCTAGCGCTCGGCAGCAGAACCTGCAAGCTAGTTCGTAAACTGCGTAACGACTCAATTGATAAGTTGCGTGGATTAGTATGCGCTAACAAGGCAACCTCTTTCGAAGTGTGACTTATAAAGTTTAATGAATTTTTTGCCTGTTCCTTACAATAGGGAATAATGGCTAAATTTGCAAGATTGTATTTTCGCTCGCCCCAACTCGGATCGTCTACTCGAGGAGAGAACAATTTTCGTCCGAAGATAAAAATTATGCTTAAAACAAAGCCGGCAACCAAGCTGGCCAAGTATATTAATGCCTTATTTTCAGGCAAAGGACCGTCAGGCAATGTCGCGTAGGCAAGAATACGTATACTGCTAATAGTTCCTGCTTTAGTAACCTTTAATTCTTGTATTTTATTCAGTAGAATCAAATACAATGATTTTTTAACACCAACGTCCAGCGCAAAATTCACCGCTATTTGGTCCGTTGCAGGAAGCTTTTTCACACGGCGACTCAATTGCTCACGATCCTTTGCCAGCGTACTGATCTGAGCTTCTACAGCGTGCATCGCAGGATGGCT
The DNA here is from genome assembly GCA_947473535.1 of Legionellaceae bacterium. Classification (GTDB taxonomy): domain Bacteria; phylum Pseudomonadota; class Gammaproteobacteria; order Legionellales; family Legionellaceae; genus CANJFK01. The sequence continues at coordinate 4,388 of CANJFK010000065.1, forward strand.
TGCCGTATACTGTTGTAACATTTCAACTTTATGGTTGCGCAAATCAGCCAATCGTTTGTTGATTTCCAAGAGCTGACTCAACAAATATTGTGTTTGCATTTCGTAATTAATTTTCCCGCTTTTCGCACGATAATCATTAAGCTTGGATTCAGCCTTCTCTAATAGCCCTTTCGTCAGAGGCAACTGTTGATATAAAAAATCCAACGTTTGAGATGCCTCTAGTGATTTTTTTTGGGCATCCTTGCTTTGCGCTACATTACCAATAGCATTCAATATCTTTATAACATGATGTGGATCTGAACCAACCAATGACAAGTTCAAAATTCCGGTACCTGGCATTGACTCAAGGAGACTCATTTGACTTTGCACGGAGCGCGCTGCAGCAACAGGAGATTGCTTAACCAAAGAAAAATGGGTTCCTATCGGTGCTGTGATGCTATCAATTTGAAGCCGAATGGTTTTATCCTTATTAGTGACTAACGATCCAACGGCTCCCTCTAGCAGCAAATCTTGACTTGAATTGTACAGTGAATAATGAGCTGGTTTATCAAGAACCAGATTAAGTGGCTTGTTAATGTAACGATGCGGCACTTCAAATAATTTTACTCGAGCCGAGCTCCGCTCTGATGAATAAATTCGCTTCCAAATGGATCTTTGTGCAGGCGATATACTAATATCAAGACCAAGTGACTTAATGACAGGTTCTAAAACGAATCTTGACCGAATGAGTGCTATTTGAGTTGAAGGAGGATCCCCTGCTGAAACGTTCAAAATCCCGGGGTGTCTAGCCTCGATCTGAAGCAATAGATCCGACTGATATTCCGGCACTTGCCTCGAAGAGTAGAGAATGCCGATAGTCAAAGCAAACAACATAATTAGTGCTGTAAGACATTTATGCTCTAGAATTTGATGGAATAAAGCCAATAGGTTTACTTCGGTGTCTTCCGGCATATACGCTTGCTTATTTGAAGTGTTGTTCATGACATCCTACATATTTAATAAATTTTATGAAGCACTAATAAGGTTTTTAGTAAACCAAACGCTCTGGACTATTGGCAAGAACTGATTTAATGCACGGTTCAAGTTTGCAATTGGTGCGGAAGAAACATACAGGATATCTTTCGGCTGCAGACTAAAGCGTTCTGCCAATAATAACCTATCCGGTGTTTTTGCATCCAACCAAAATATCTGCGGACAAGTATAGTCACCACGAATAACGTAAATGTATCGAGGGTCTGCTGAGGCAGCGTTGACCCATCCCGATAAAGCTAAGGCATCAGCAATCGTAAGTGGCTGATCGTTGATAGGTAGAAAGCCTGTCTTAGCTACTTCGCCAAGCACGTACACTTTTTGCCCGCGGAAATCACTCACTCTCACTGTGAGTTGCGGGTTTGGTACATATTTCGCTATCCGTTTCGTGATATCCGCACGAATTTCATCCACCGTTTTGCCAGCCACGTGTATATAGCCAACCAAAGGAAAATATATACGGCCCATTGGATTCACTAAATAGCCTAATGCGCCCGAAGCTCCCTGAGTACTGCTGGTACTTACGACGCCACTTGAACCTTCCATCTGAAATTCGGGGTGCTGCCAAACTGACACGTGTATAACATCAGAAGGCGCAACTTTATAAAAATACGTACTGACTCGTCTATCTGCGATCAATGATGGTGTAATCGAAATTAACGTAGGGTGCACCTCAATTCGTTCTGGCACTACCATTTTTCGCATCTGTGTTGTATTTAAATTCTGCATGCCTGGCAAAACGCTGCAACTGCAGAGAACAACGGTAGAACCTATAGCGCCTATCTCTCTTAACATATTAATTCCACAACTTCCTGTGCCATTCGTCTACACCCTGATCAATTAATGCCAGAGCTTGTTCAAAGACAAGCTTTGGCCGTTTATATGGATCCGGCACGTCATAACTTTCCCATTTTCCAATTCGATGAACACGCCCACGAGCGCTTGGGTATTCAAGTTCTATTTGCTCTTGCTGCGCAGAGGTCATTGTCAAAATAAGATCTGAACCAAATAATATCCCTTGCGATAGTTGCCGTGCCCGGTGACCGGAAATATCCAATCCC
>CANJFK010000066.1 GCA_947473535.1 Legionellaceae bacterium
AACCCGGCATATTCAAATGATCGGTATCCCACTCATTTTCTTAGCATTTATGATTTTATTGAGTTGTGTGCATCTGGTTATTCCAGGCGTTTTAGATATTAATTTTGCCTGTATAGCGGCCATTGGGTTGCTCGTTTATTATTTTCGATTGAACTGGCATCTGGCGTTAATCGTAACACCCCTCTTTATTTTCCTTTGGTGGATAGCCGGCATGTTTAGCTATCCAAACCCAACTTTTTTTACTTTGCTAACTTTTTTGATTGTGTTAGCCCTTGGGTACTTGCTAAGGTTTGCCGGTTATTATATGGAAGGTAAACGACCGAACATCGTAGACAATATAGATCAAACTGTTTTTGGACCCTTAATGATAGCTGCCGAACTCGTTTTTATGACCGGTTCAATGCGCGATCTTAAGGAAACTATGTACGGTAAAGGCACGACAAGCATTAAGGATTAATGGCCTTGCGTGATCTTCTTAGGACAAGCCCACGAGTCATCTAGGAATCGTCTATGCTGTCTTTTTTCAAAAAGCTACATTTTTTACTGCTATTTTTATTGACCCTATTATATTGTGTTTTTATTGCCATTAGCGCTAAATATGGACACGAACAAATAACCCATGTTGTTTTTGCAACACTATTTACCGCGAGTATACTTTTTATCGCAAATGACGAGCGACACATTCTACTTTGGGTTTCGATATTATGGATAGTCAAGCTGATGCAGGTGGCAGCAAGTCTCTGGATAATAAATAGTGAATTAAACGAACTCAAAGCATTTCTTGCCATGAGTGGTTTTTTATTGATGACCATTGCCTGTTTAAAATTAACGGTTAAAGAACAGACCATTAGTATCACAACATTATTTGGATCATTATCAGCCTATCTCTTTATAGGACTATCCTTTGCTTATTTCTTTATAATGGTTGATCTTATCTATCCCTCTACGTTTTATGGACTAAGACCTTATGAAGAAACGAGAGCAATCTATTATTCATTTGTCACATTAACTAGCGTTGGTTTCGGCGATATTGTATCCAAGGATCCAATTATTCAAACGGTTACCTGGATAGAGGCATTTTGCGGCCAAGCTTATATGGTGATGTTTATCTCACTGCTGGTAGGGCGGTATATCACTGATCGCATGAACAGTACCCTGAAATAAAAAAACCACCGACTCGAATGGCACTTACATTGTCGTAGCCTGGGTGCAGGCATAGCCGTAACCCAGAATTCAATGCGTCGAACCTCCCGGATTACACTGCGTTCCATCCAGGCTACGGGGTGTTATTATTCTCGTTTCAGCCACGCCGTGGCTTGATGAGTGCTAGATTTTAATTTTAATATCAGCGTTTGAAAATTGACTGATAATGCTTGAATTTAGCTCATCTATAACAGAGCTCGTCATATTCACATTATTAATAACACACCAATGGCTCAACACGCTCACTTGAGATCCCATGGGTAGCACAGGTATTTCGAGTAATACAATGCCGGGTTGGACCGCATGATCCATCATGACATGGGGATTCTCCGTGGCTATGTTTAATAATAATTGCCTCCCTTCTTCAATGTCCTTTGAATCACTTAAGACAACTTTGATATTAATACGACCTAATTTATTGTTATGGAAGGTAAAATTGGTTACTGATTTGGTAATAACACTTGAATTAGGAATGATCACATCCGATTGCATTAATGTATTCACCCGCGTTGATAGCACGCCAATTTTCGTAACGTAACCCTCGACGGTGTCAATGATAACATGGTCACCAATCCTGATGGGTTTATTGGCTATGATAAAAAGTCCACTCACGAAGTCGCTTGCAAAATGCTGTAATCCAAACCCAAGGCCTACCGATAAGGCTCCCACAATGATAGCAATGCCAGAAAAATCAACGCCCGCAATAATTAATCCAATAATCAGACCGGTTGAAAATGAAATATAGTGGATGAGCAAAGAAACAGTAACCTTTGTGTGTGTTTCTTCTGAAATTAAGAAGTGCTTTAAAACATAAGCACTTAATACCCTGCCGAGTAAGACGATCACGCAAAAAACATTCAGGGCTCTTATGATTGATGCTATAGAAATAGGAACCCCAAAAAAAACGAAGCCATGTTGCGAGTGAAAAAGCAGGTCCTCTACGAGCAGAGGCGACTCTTGCCATTTAAACATAAGCGCTATTATTGCAAAAGCAATCACCGGAAGATTAGCGGTGATTCTAAAAATTTTCAATTCAATAATTTTTTTGTGCAGAGGCACTCCAAGTAAATGATGGATTTTGATCGATGCGCGTTGCGACGGATCGCTGATTAAAAAATACAGATAACCAATGTATTGGGTGACTTCCCATGGGATGATAAGGATGACCACGACAGTCGAAATTAGCTTGGGGATCAGCATAATGGAAAAATAATGATAGCCAACAAATGCTGCGACGATTGCAATAATATAAATGATCCCCAAACCAATTTTGAATAAAAGAAGCCAGCGTGAAAGTGGCCGTGTTTTGAAAAAGCTTGTCTGGAAAGCAAGCCAAATGAACCAAAAAAAAGACAGTTCAAACAAGATAACAAACAGGGTGTTTCGAAAATCAAAAAAAGCCGTGGGGAGACGATCATCGGTCATGATGGTTGTTATCAGATAACCACACAAAATGAACGTGCCCATTAAGGCTAGACGTTGATTTAATTTGACTAGTATCGTTTGAGTAAGCCATGTTTTCCCGCTGGCAATCAGAGCCATGTAAAGCCATGCAAAGAGTAATACGTAAGTAAAACTATTCAACGATAATAACAAGAAAGGAAGAAGCTCATTGGTTGATTGGTGAGTGAGGCGTAATATAAAAACGGCGGAAGCTATCCCCATGAACAGTAAAAAATAACGCTTCCCTGCCTCAGGGTTGGGCCAGACTCGTCCTTCTGCGGCTGCTGCTAAAAACCAACGAATCACGGACAGGCTAACTAAATAAATCAAGAGCGCATTTATCCATAAGTTTACCCAAGGCTCAGAGGGTGCGTTTGGCTGTATTGCATGCAGGTACGCTGCAGCACATGCTATCGACAGCATCAGTGGTATCTCACGTTGAATCCCTACAAACACGCGTTCTTTATTGATGTCCTGGACTAATGATGCGGCTCGATGGCGAGAACAGAACCTGCACAACAAATAAGCAAAGAAGAAACCAAATACCATTGACGCACCCAAACCGAACAAATGAGCGGCGTCTAATCGTTGTAGACCACTGTATTGATAAATGCGTTGTGTATCGAACGTCATGCTGCTTAAGGGTAGCGCTTTTAATTGTTCTAGGATGGAGGCTTGTTTCACTGATATTAACGTTTGATTTGTTTTTCTCATCTGGTTATTGATGCTAATGAATATTTGCTTGAGTCGATATTTGTAATAGGTGCAATAAGCTAACTTTTTTAAGCTCCCCATTTTTTGCGTTTGTAAATACTCGTAAGGCCCTGATCCACTGCCAAAAACAGCTTTTATTGATCCGTTTTCGACCGCTTCATTCAGTTGTTGGCGTTTGTCTTGTTCTGTTTTGATGCATTGATCGAGTTGTACTTGTAATTGATTAATTGTTGCATACGTTTCGAGCAACATTTGGGTAGGCAGCGTATTTAACGTCGTTATTTTTTGCAATTCAACGACACGCGCCTCCATGTCTTGAATGTTAAATTCAGCAGATGGTGTTTGCGCCGCAAGAGCGGCGAGAGAGAAAAAAACGGTGAACATAAGCGCTGTGCAAACGCAGCCTTTAATTAATTTAGCGTTTATTAAAGACATACCCACAATGTTCTTCTAGTTTATCTAACCGTATATTATGTATAGGATAGAATATTGCTATTTGCAATATCAATGGCCATGTGAGTAGACCCACCATGTTTTATGGACGACCTTTCGTGCCTGGGTTCTCTCATATCATTATATGTTGAAAAGGTTTTTTGATTGGAGTCTCTGCTTCGCAATAATCACAGTCGAAAACTTGCTCCCGCAGAGGTCTCTCCTTCAATCAAGGTCCTTTGCGCCTGGAACGCATTTTCTTGCTCGGTTACAAAGGCTTCGATGAGCGTTTTAAGAAAAACGGTTGACTTAAATTGTAGCTCCTGCCTGTGAATGAAGAATCCCATGGTCATGGGGCATTTTATGCGGGAATTGTGACCAAAACATTGGCTTAATTCTGCGCGATCATAGGTGATTCCAGAAGAAACAGTGATGGGATCATTTATGATTTCATAAGAAATACAGCTTTTCATGTGATCAGGAATCACGCCATCAAAATTAATCCTCATTAAGCGTGCTCGAAAGGATTGAAAGTCTTGTAAGCGTGCAATGAGATCGTGCCGATTATATGTCTTCGCAATCATCAGCGCTGTTTGGCCATCCGATGTTGTGCTATTGATACAGGTCATTATACCGTTCTCGCTGCGTTGTAGAATAGCATGAACGGCATCAAGATCACCGTTCATACTCGCAAGATGTAAAGGCTGCCAACCGGAATTATCTCGAGCCATAATGTTGGAACCTGAGAATAATAGTAGGCCAGTGGTCTCGATATTGCCCTCTCTAATCGAAGTATGCAGCGGTGTTTAGTGATGATGATCTGGTAACTCTATGTCAAAGCCTGCTGCGATGAGTTGAGCTACAAATGGAGTATCTTTAGCGGCGATGGCCCGGTGTAACAATTGGACTGGATCAGTTGTTTTATAGTTTTGAAGATAAGTTTGTAACAAATTTTCCTTGTGAAGAAGAAGTATGCTCGCGACGCAGTCGATGGGGTGCAAATGCTGATCTAGGATTCGACATAGATCATGTGCATTATTGAGGGTTAATAATCCTTCATCAGTCAGCGTGAGGAGGAAATCAACCATCTCTTCTGGATGTTTGCAGAGAGCCGCGTTATCAGCAATCAATTGTATGAGATTTTCCGGTAATAATCTATCGCTCTTTTTTCTAAGTTCGTGTTGTAAAAGCAATGAAACAATCGGTATTTGACGTCTTGCTATAGCCTCTTGCAACGCAGTGTTTCCTTGTTCATTAACTATGCCGGTGTCTACATTATGTTGTAAGAGGACAACTATTATGGGAAAGAGGTCTCGAGTGCAGGCTTGATGTAACGCAGTGTTTCCTTGATGATCTATGGCGTTTGCGAGGGCATGGTCTACAAGCAATGCCTGAACGGCCTTAATATTATTTTTACAAACGGCTTTGTGCAATGGTAATGGCATCAAAAATGATGGATTAGGTGATGAAAAAAATGGATGGCGTGTTTTTATATTTAATGGATTAATGTCTTTTATTCTGCTGCATGCCGCATTGAAGGCTCTGGCAAAAGTTAGTTCGTCGATTGCATCAATGTACGCGCCAGAGATACCCTCATCAAGTGGTTGATCTTGTTCATCAGGAGCCACAACTTGTTCATCATGCGGGCTAGAGATGATATCATCAGCGGCTTCATCTTGTTCAGCATAATAGGCATGGTAGCCTTCATTCGACATATACATTGAATCAGCTGCTCTGTCAGGGCTATTAACCCAATAAGCCCCTTTACTATAGGCGTATTGATATAAATACTTCGCATCTTTTTCTGCATTAGATAGTAGTCCCTCAGCAAGAGCCATGTATTGTGTAAAACAATGATCAAATTGAATTTCAAGATCAGTGGTGTCCTGATAGCCTGTGTATTCGTCGTTTGAAACTACATATTGGCCATCATCGTCGACCACTCCTGAGTCACTATCTTCATAGTAATCATTTACATCTGGTTGTGTATCATCATTAGATTTTATTGAGTCTAATTGCCATTCCAATCTAGCAGCAGCCAAGGCATGCCGCATTAATTCATGGATTCGTCTTTTCTTTACGGATAGTCTCATAATAATTTTCAACAGAGCGATTTGTGAAAATATAATACATTAAATGCTTTATTTGGTCAACCAATAGGGTTCATTACATTAAAACCTTGCCTGCACTATACATGCTCAAACACTAACTGAACGCGCTTGCCAAAACAGCATGAATTGGGATCCTGTCGAAAGTAACTTGTCCGCAGGATCCTATTTGGTTCGTCTCTGGGATCTATCAGAATACAAACCTGGGCGTTTGAGACGCATTGCAAATACTGCGTAACTCGTTACTCATTTTTTCATTTAAGCCTAGAGCAAACGCTTCTAGCGTTAGTTCCTGATTTTGTGCATGGTATGTATCAATGACAAAACTAACTTGTTTGCCTGAATACGAGCTAAGCGTTTCTTCTGATACCATATTATTGATATAGTTGTGGGCGTCTTGAACAGCCGATTGATGTTGGCTGGGTGTGCGTTTAAACAACGTAAAGTCTTTCATTTAGTATCTCTTCAATTTAATTTGACCGAAGAAAATACAACAAAATCAATTAAGAAGCAAA
>CANJFK010000067.1 GCA_947473535.1 Legionellaceae bacterium
AATTTTTGATTTTGAGGAGGAACTTGATGGAGGGGGTAAAGTAACGTTATCTGTTACTTTATGTTATTTGTTACTTTATGTTACTCAGGCGACCTGGCAATGGGTAATTATAGTTGTCGTTAGTGGGTAATTATAGTTGACGCCAGTCAGCTGTCATTAAAAGCAAAAAAAATCTTCGCTGAAGAAGCTGAAAATTTATTTATGATTCATGGTCTTTTAGCCCCACAAGGGATAAATTCTTTTTCAGATCAATCTTCATAGACACGGCATTAAAGAACTCTATTTATATTTACGGTCACCGCGTTGCTAGTGTTTAATTTCTGTGTATCGACAATTTCCGAAGTTGCAAAACTTGTAAGTTCTGCGGCGAAAATTGATGCCGCGGATTCATTGGCTTAAATTAGTTGCAAATATTTGGAGCAAAACTCCATTCTTTTGCGGTATAATTTGCAACATAAATAACAATTGACTGAAAATACAAATACGTATAGGGCGTTTATAGCAAATAACCGCCACGCTCATACAGGCTATCCACGCTGATGGTTAAACTTCGATTGGCCATGTGTTGCATGAGCGGGATTGATTGCATCGGTTGTCCTTGCTCTAAAACGTAAGCTAAAACCACAAAATCTTTCCATAACAGGTTGAGATTGGATGCAGGCATGGATTTTTCCATTAAGGCCATCCATAAAAAGAGCATCATCCATTTTTCTCGCACAGACTCAAAGCCTTGGGTGCAGAGCTCTTCTAACGCTTTCTCAAATTGCGTGTTTTGTTTGCCTTTATGTAAGGTCGTGTGGCGATTAATCATCGCATCGATACTGGCACTTGTTTCAAACCAAGTGAAGGTGAAATCCTCGTGGAACATCCAGTCACCGCTGCGCTGTAATGACTCACTTATGCCCTCAGTTGATTTTTGTGTTGGGGTTAATGTCTGGAACAATTCACTGAGGCAGGCTTTGAAATTCAAGGGCTCTGCTCGCCAAGCCGATTCACCTAGGTATTCATAAATATCTAATAAAGCGGGCTCAGGCGTTTCATGATGAGCATTATTCAGCGCGAGATAATGCGAAATAATACGCACCACATAGTCTTCACTGACCGGGTTGAGCGTTAACGGGTGCTCACTTTGCATTTTTTTCCTGTAAGTCCTCAATTCTTTTTTGGTGATAAGGTTCGGAATCATCCACGCATCACGAACACCCACGGCATCTTTGAGCAATAATCCACCGATTCGATAAAGTGTTCCTTCTTGAACTTCGAATAAAATTAATTGCACACCGGCACCATCAACCATGGATGCTTCGTAATGGACTGTGAGTTTTGGCTTGATCTCGGAAAACCCAACGCCTTGCTTTCGTTGTAGCGCTATGAAGTGGTCTAACGGCGCTCGTTCATCGGCTGGCCACCATTGGCGTATGGTTACTAAACGCCGGAGGCTTAAAGGTGTCAATGTTTGCTTTTCGTAGCTGCGTTTAATGGCATCTAACGCGTGTTCCCGCATAATTTTCGTCGGGTGAAGTAAAAATAGAATAGCTGCCTCGTTTGCCGTGGTTCGAGGACTTTCGGTCAAACGGTCAATCATTAAATCAACCGATTCGTGTCCTGCTGAGTTTAATACCTGAAATAAAACATCAGACAATTCAAACGGGGTAAGATTGGGGCGATCATCAAAAAATGATTCAATAAGGCTATCCACATAGGTGCGCATTTCTTCTAGCGAATTAACGGGCGGATGACCATCATGAGACATAGCCTCAAGGCTCGCCTCTTTAAAGCCAGACGGAAGTTCCAGGCGTGCTTCATAAAAGGCTGTGAAAATGCCAGCTAGAACCTCACGGGGAAGAAACGCAATGTTTGTTTGAAGAGCCTTGTCTATTTGATTGTACAGTCGCACGGCCCAGACTTCATCGCGTTCGTAATTGTAGCGAACGAGTTCCAGTGCTTGCGATAATAATTCAAGACAAGCTTCCTGATAAGCACGTTCATGCGGTTCTTTTGTTAGCCTCGTGATGAGCAACAGCGCTATTTGCGGTGTGTCTTGGAGAAAATCGCGTTCTTTACACGTCAGTTTGGATGGTTTCTCATTCAAAATTGACTTGTGGACTTTTGCCAGTACGCGGTCGAGTAGTGACTCAATGTGATTAGACATATACAAGGTTATCCTATGCAATAATAGATTTTACTTAAGCCGGACACGCCATGGACTCGTGGTCTGTCATGGTTGCTGCCTGCGGCTTTTTGCACGCCGATATTAAAAAGGTGAGCAGCCCCCTGATTTCACCAGCAAGCAGGGAGAAATTCGCATCAAATTTTTCCTGTTCGCTGTCTAATTTGTTGTTATCCTTGAATGTATCATCGACATAATCCATGCATTTTAACCGTTTCAGCATAAAGTTATCGGTTAACGTAAATTGCACACGGTCTTGCCATGCGAGCTCAAGAGAGGAAACACCATAACCTTGATCGAGCAAGGCGATGAGATCATCTCTGTTTTGCTCTATATCTTTGCAATTGTACTGACTTTTATCGTCCTTATTATTAATTAATATGCAGTTTTTTTGGAGTGATAAACCGAGGGGAAGTGATAACGGCTCGCGCAACCAGCGATTAAACAAATCACCCAAATCGGCATCGCTAGTCAGTAACACGGCATCCATGGAGCCTAGTGTTTTTGTTAGTAGGGTCATCACTTCCGATGCTTTATTAAGGTTTGCACCATGAATAACAATCCATTGATTCACTGTATCAATGTAAAGCCAGTCTTTTTTTTGTATCGTAAAGGCTTTCGGCAATAATTCAAATTCAATTTCTTCTTTAAGTTGTAAGCTTTCAGCGCGTCGCATAGGTCTATTTTGACTTAATTCAAACGCGCCCATTTTTTCCTCTAAAACAGACTGAATAATGCTGGCAGGGAGCAGGCGCATGTCTTTTGCAGCAACGGCTATATGGCAGCCAAAAATGCTGTGTATTTTTTGATTGGAGTCACTGATGGGGTTAACCCAACCTTGTGATTGACGAGCATGAGCGGGACAGGGTTTTAAATGATGCTCTTCCATAGCTTCTTGAATCGTTTCAGCTGTTTTATCAAAAGGGGTTTGAAATTGATAAACTACAATATTGTTAAACCACATGGTACGTCCTTAAGGATTGTGAGGATGATGCGTGTTTGAATTAACAGGGATGCCGCCATCAAAAATAGAGCGATGGTGGCTTGCCCGAATGGATTAGCTGTTAATCGCGTCTTTTAGTTTTGAGCCCGCCTTGAAGTTTACTACATTACTGGCTGGGATATCCAACGGTTGTCCCGTGGCTGGATTACGTCCTGTACGTGCTGCGCGCTTTTTTACTGAAATGGTAGCAAAGCCGGTTAAGACAAGCGAGTCACCTTCAGCGAGCAGTTCAGTCAGGCAGCTTACAACAGCGTTCAAGGCGGTTTCAGCGTCATTTTTGGTCAGTCCTGATGTATTGCTGACGGCCTCTATAAATTCTTTTTTATTCATATTGTTTCCTTAAGATGACAGTGAGTCTTTTGCATTTACAACGCCATATGGTTTTGGATCAGTGAAATGACAAATGAACGAATAGTTTGGCATGAGCGTTGCCGATGTCAAATGAAAAAGAAAATGGATTGCCAATCTTATAAATTAGTAGATACACAAGTCATCGATTCCATATGTGTATATGGCCACATTATCGTTTCAATCTGTCGTTCACGCCTAGTCATCACCATTTTTAATTAACAGTTCCAATGCTGTTTGTCTATTGCTGGTGTCTTGCTGTCTGATTGCCAGTGACATGGCCTTTCTTGTACCAACAAATACAGCTAGCTTCTTCGCTCTAGTTAAACCCGTGTAAATTAAGTTTCTGTAAAGCATTTTAAAGTGTTGGGTGAGCACTGGAATAATGACAGTTGAAAACTCACTTCCCTGTGATTTATGAATAGTTATTGCATAGGCCAAGTCCAACTCCATAATGTCGTCCTTTTCATAATGAACCATTCTGTTATCAGGGAAAAAGGAAACCAAACACGTGAGGCTTTCATTATCAATCGTGATTATTTTCCCAATATCCCCATTAAAAACATTTAAATCATAATTGTTACGACGATGTATTACTCGGTCACCCTCACGAAATATTCGTTCGCCCACTTTTATTTGATTTTTATGCAAAGCGTATGGGTTTGCTTTGTCTTGAATGACTTTATTTAAGTTGGCCGATCCAAGACTCCCTCTCGTCATTGGTGTTAGGATCTGAATTTCAGTATCAGATCCTTTATATTTTGGTATCCAGTTTAAATACAGTTTAACCACAACATCAACGGCTGTCAGTCCGTAATGCAATGATGACCAGGGGTGTATTTTTTTTAATAGTGCTTTTAATGCCTGCAAGTCACTTTCTGTTTGATGCAATTTTTCTAAATCAACGTGTTTGAATTTATCGGGGATTATGAAATCTTGCTCATAAGCTGATTTAATTTCTTCGCTTGCCCTAAATTCAAAAGGTGTTCCGTCTGACACGTCCTTGAAAGCATCACTGTTCCAGTTAAATCGATGCTTCACTTTGGAGATGAAACTGAGTTGTTCTTTAGTGGCTTCATCAGAGTCAATAAAGAGACAGTCTTCCCCTGATGTCCATAATTCAGGTTTATTGAACGGGGAATTAATATGTGGTGTTTTTGATTGATTCATTTCATGTGCATATTTTATAATTGACGAGGATTTGGCTTGGCGAAAAATCTTAGTCAATCTAAAACAAGGAACACTCCCCGATCCAATCATATCTTTCAGCACGTTGCCAGCACCAATAGAAGGAAGCTGATCAGCGTCACCGATCAAAAGAACTTGGCAGTTTAGAGGAACGGCTTTTAACAAGGATGCACTCAAACTGATATCCAGCATAGAGCATTCATCCACGATTAAAAAATCAGCTTTAAGCGGATTGTCCTCATTCATTTTAAATTCGCCGCCTTTCCATTCAAGTAATCGATGTATTGTTTTCGCCTCGCGGCCAATGACTTCCGTCATTCTTTGTGTGGCACGTCCCGTAGGCGCTGCAAGTAAAACACTTTTTTTCATTGCTTCAAGAAGTCGCACAATAACTAGAGTTGTTGTCGTTTTCCCACATCCAGGACCACCTGTTAAAATTGACAGTCGATGATGAACAATCTTTTCTACTGAAACAGACTGCTCATCACTTAAAGCAATTGATTTTCTTTCGCAATAGTTCGCAATCCATGATGTTACTCGGGCTGTATCTAATGCCACCTCGCCTCTCATACCGATTATTTTTTTTGCGACGATTTGTTCATCATAAAAAAGTGTTTTTGAGTAATAGCAAACACAATCTTGATTGTCTTTTACAATATGTCTAGTTTTAAGTTGTTGATCGTTTTCCATAAACGCAAGATGATCCAATAATTGCGCTTCTAAATTCATTTCGATTAATTCAATTATTCCTGTATTAATCTGTTGCAATGTTAAATAACAGTGTCCTTGTTCTCTGCTAGCGGCTAATACGTGCTTTATTGCCGCGATAATACGTTGCTGGCTATCAAGCGACAAGCCAAGACTGAGTGCTACTTTATCTGCTGAAAAAAAGCCAATGCCATAAAAATCATTGGCCAGTTGGTAAGGGTTGTCGGTTACGATTTTTATCGCTTCATTACTGTATTTTTTATATATTTTTACAGCAAAAAGCGTACTTATTCCGTGATGCTGTAAAAACATCATCACGTCTCTAATTGCTTTATGCTCAGTCCACGCTGACTCGATCATATCAAGTTTTTTTGTGGCTATTCCTGGAACTTCCGTTAATCGATTGATGTTTGACTCAAAGATTTCTAACGTATCGTGTTTGAAATATGTGACAATTTTTTTTGCGGTTTTAGGCCCTACTCCTTTTATAAGTCCAGAACCTAAATATTTTTCAATCGATGCGGTTGTAGCCGGCTTTTTTTCAATTGCCTTAGTTGCTTTAAATTGACGACCATATTTTCCATCAATAGTCCACGCGCCAACAAACTCCATCGTAGCACCGGCAAACACTTTAGTTTGATGCACGGTGACGGTTTCTTGTTGTTGTGGTGCATTGAGTGGATGCACCCTAAGAACAGACCAACCTGTTGTTTGATTATGGTAGGTTACTTTGCTAACAATACCACTGAGTGTTTCATCTATTGTTTTCATCAAGAGAGTATACTCAACAGGTCGTGACTAGATCCAATTATATTAGGGTTTCTGATGCCAATGCATATGAAAAATTACTAGAAACGCTAATGTATGTTAATCAGCATGCAAAAATGCAGTAAATCTCACTCAGTTCATGTTTTCAATAAAAACCGAATAATGAGTAAATTTAAAGCGACTTGATTTACAATTATGACACATTACAGGGGTGTCATGGG
>CANJFK010000068.1 GCA_947473535.1 Legionellaceae bacterium
TATGGAATCAACAAAATCTACTAACAGCCAAAGCCGGTGCGACCTCCGACGGCTTCGGTGGCGGAGTTGCCATCAATAATGGTACGGTTGTTGTCGGCAGTCCCATACATGCACTGGCTCGAGGAGCGGCTTATGTATTTCTCGGATCTCCTGATACCGATAACGATGGTCTCCCCGATGATTGGGAAGTCAATGGGGTAACCATTGACGGCGTTAATATTGATCTGCCTGCAATGGGAGCCAAACCGAAGCACAAGGATATCTTCGTCCATGCGGAATGGTTGCAGCCTGATCCGGCGCGGCCTAACGCACAGTTCAAGCCAGATGCGCGGGCCCTCAAGCTTGTCACTGACGCGTTTATGATTGCGAATATTCCGAATCCTGACGGCAAAAAAGGTGTGAACCTTCACGTTGATGCCGGTCCGGACAGCATCATGAATCCCGTCACCGGTGAGAAGTGGGGTAGCCGTTCGCGAACAGGTAATACAGATCTGCCCTACCAGCCAATAACCGGCTCGAACGATGTCAATGGGGACTATGTCTGGACCAGTATCGACGCCCTCAAGACGATGCACTTTGGGCCAGCAAAAAGAAAAGCAGTTTTCCACTATGTCTTTTTTGGTAGTACCTTTCCTGGGCCACCTGAAGGTAGTAGCGGACTTAATAGTACCAGCGGCATTTCTCGAGGGAATCCGGGATCAGATTTTCTGGTAACACTGGCGCATCCTGCTTGGCCCTTGAATGGTAAGCCACTTGGCACAGTGATTGTGCCGGCTGACTTGAAATCTATTGGCACAGTAATGCAACAGGCAGGTACGTTCATGCACGAGCTCGGCCACAACCTTGCACTGCGACACGGCGGCTTTGAAGACAGCCCTGAGAATAAACCGAATTACCTGAGCGTGATGAACTATAGCTTCCAAACCATCGGTCTACTTAATGCCAATGGACAACGTAGCATTGATTACTCCCGGGCGCTACTTCCACCATTGGATGAGAATACGGGTCTTGACGAAAATGTCGGTATCAATGACCCTGCAAAGCATCTAACAGTGTGGAAATGTCCAAGTCCAGACCTTACCACGGGACTCCCCTATTACAGAACATTTCTCCCCAGTATGGCGCTCGACTGGAACCTCAATGGTATAAGAGAGACTGGCATTAAACCAGACATCAACTGCGATGGAGCCTTCACCACGCTGAAAGGATTTGAAGATTGGTCTGCGCTCGTCTTTAGCGGCGGCGCAATAGGCGACGCTGCGGGAACTGGGGTATCTGACCTGATAGTTACGCCGAATGATGAGCCCGTTATGTCCGTACTTCTGGCTGCCGTGCCGCCGGAACTTATCGCCGAAGAAGCGCTTGCTCCCCTCGACAACGTGGTAATCGTCTCGCCAGATCAGGGCGGTGCGCCGCTTACGGTCGCTTTCGACGGCAGTGATTCGGTTGCAGTGACCGGAACCATCGTTGATTGGGCCTGGGACTTTGGCGATGGAACGACCGGCTCAGGCGCAATCGTCGATCACACTTACACGGAGGTGGGTGAATACTTTGCGAGCCTCACGGTAACGGACAGCAGCGGCCGCGTCAACCTCGTGCCTCTGCTCAATCTCGTAACAGTCACAGACGCGCCAACGGTCTTGTTTGCCCCGCAAGCGGGTGGATCATTACGTACTATCAACTTCTCAACAACCGGCAACAACAATATTGTCAGTTGGGCCTGGGATTTCGGTGACGGCACAACGGGTTCAGGTGCAACAATCACTCACACTTATAAAATACCCGGCAGCTATTCTGCAACCCTTACGGCCACAGATAGCAGCGCGCAGGTTTACGTCGTGCAAAAGCTTGTGACAGTTACCGATGTTCCTTTGCCGACAGTCGTTGTGGCACCGCAAGTTAATGGGTCGACGCACACGATCAATTTTTCTACGACTGGTAATGGCAACCTTGTTAATTGGGCATGGGATTTTGGTGACGGAACAACAGGGTCAGGCGCAACCGTGTCGCATACCTATGCGCTGGCCGGTGAATATTTCGCCAGCCTCACGGTGACTGACGGTAACGGCTTTACTAATACCACGCAAAATAGCGTAACAATTACGGACACTTCGCCGTTACCTATTCTCCACGCGGGAGATGTTGATCCTGGTTTCAATTCGACTGTAACACGTTATTTAGGCCATACCATCAATGTAACTGCCACGCAGGCCGATGGAAAGACCCTCGTTGGGGGCGAATTTGAATCGTTTGGCGGATGTGCGCGGCGCGGTCTAGCTCGCGTTAATGTGAACGGTAGCTGCGATTTGACTTTTGATCCAGGACTTGTATTGACGGATATGTTCAACGTCAGCCAGACCGGAGAAGCTAAATTCAGGAAGAATCTGATAGTCAACGCGTTACTTGTGCAGCCGGATGGTAAAATCTTGGTCGGTGTTCAAGGAGAACGCGGCTGGAAGAAAGGTGTTTCTAAAGCCAGCAAGGGTATCTTCCGGCTCAACCCCGATGGTACGCTTGACGCTTCTTTCAAAGCCAACGGTTTTATCGATACCTATTTAGGCAGCAACGGTTTTACGGTGTTTCCCAGTGTAATTGTGCAGACCATGGCACTCCAGCCGGATGGGAAAATTTTGATCGCAGGCAGCTTTACCTATAACAATAATGGCAACCGCAGCGACATGGCACGTTTAAACATCGACGGTAGTTTGGATCTTTCATTTATGGTTCGTCCAACATTAGACTCTCATCACGATAATTATCGGGTACTCGCGTTGCAACCCGATGGTAAGATTTTTATTGGTGGTGGTGCAATTTTAGAGGGGATACTCCGTCCAACTCCTATCCAGCGCATCAATTCTGACGGCAGTCTTGATCCCACATTTAATGGAAAAGATCCTACAACGGGAGCCTATGTCAGTGGATTTGACCCCATTACTACCGTAGAGTCGATTGCCGTGCTGCCTGATGGTAAGGTCGTTGTGGGTGGTAGTTTATATACTGCAGGTGTCTACACCCCCTTCGCACGACTAAACGCTGACGGCAGCCGCGATACTTTTACCAACGCTTTCAGTTTTTCTGCTATGAGGAAGAATAGTCTCGCACTACAAACAGATGGCAAGATCATTGCTGCCGGTGATTTCGAGATCGGCAAACCAGCGATAAGCACCGATATTGCGCGTCTGTTTGCCGATGGTACGCTTGATGCGTCTTATCAAGTTGGTTCAGGGACGTTGCCACCCCCGCTAATCGACGGGGGGTTTGTGTCTGCTATCGCGCTGCAAGTAAATGGCAAGGCAGATATAGGCGGTAATTTCGAGTATTTTAACGGAGGACCTGCCGAGAGCATCATGCAAGTTAATCCGGATGGTAGCCGCGACCCTGGGTTCGACTCTAACGGGCCTGGCTTCAACAATGAAGTAACAACATTGGTGAGGCAACCGGATGGCAAACTGCTGGTTGGCTTTCTTACTCAATCGGTGTCGAAAGTTGGCACCAGTCCGCGCAGCAAATTGAACAGTACACGGCTTGGCGGACTTGGCCGGCTCAATTCGGATGGCACTACCGACAAGACCTTTACTTCGCCCTTCGACGATGGCTCGATTGTGCAGTATGTCGCGCTACAGGCGGATGGCAAGATACTTATCCAAGGTACATTCAGGCTTATAGGAACTACCAGTACCGCTGAAATTAATTTCGCCCGGCTCAATACGGACGGTACTCTTGACACAACATTCCATCCGCCTGCAGGTTTTCGGGCTTCTTTCGCAGCTGTTCAACCCGACGGGAAAACTATTAGTGCTGAATATATTGATTTAAGCAGCACGCTGCTCGTGCGACTAAATATGGATGGCAGTCGTGATAGTTCTTTCTCTGTTTTTTTTCCTAACGGAGTCGCTGGCGTCAGTGCATTTTTACCTGATGGTCGGATGATCATCACCGGTTCTTTCTTTAATAATAAAGGTATTGCTGCGCATATTGGACGGCTTAATCGAGACGGCAGTTTTGACCCTACGTTTGATCCCGGTACAGGACCCGATGACATAGTACGCGCATTTATATTGCAACCTGACGGAAAGGTCTTGATTGGCGGCGATTTCCTCAATTACAACGGCATACCGCGAAACCGCATTGCCCGTCTCAATGTCGATGGCAGTTTGGATACCTCGTTTGTGCCGGTTAACCCGAACACAACCTATAACGATCTGACTGATCCAAGGCGCGTCGGTGCTTTAGCCTTGCAACCGGATGGTAAAGTTTTTGTTGGCAGTTTCTACAGGAGCGACACCTCTTCTGCACAGCCCAACCGCATTTTTCGTCTCAATACGGATGGCAGTCTCGATTCTTCTTTTCCACTCGGAACCGGAATAGAAGGAGGGCCGAATAACGTGAATGCGATTGTGCTGCAGCCTGATGGCAATATCATCATTGGTGGTGAATTTGATGTCGTTAACGGCGCGGCACACCTAGGATTGGCTAGATTAGCGGTGCGAGACATAGTATTAACTGATCGTATTCCGCCGACTCTGACGGTTCCCTCTCCCATCGTAACTGAAGCAACAAACAGTTCCGGAGCTGTTGTAAGTTATTTGGCAACAGCCATTGATAGTGTCGATCCCAATCCAATTGTAATCTGTACCCCCGCGTCGGGATCCACATTTGCAATGGGAGCCACCGTAGTTAGTTGTAACGCAACGGACGCAAGCGGTAACCCCAGCTTAGCAAGCACCTTTACTATTTTGGTTCAGGATACCGCTCCGCCCATTTTAAAGGTTCCGTCACCCATCATAACTGAAGCAACAAGTAGTTCCGGGGCCATTGTGAGCTACTTGGCAACAGCCAATGATGGTGTCGATCCCAATCCAATTGTAATCTGTAACCCCGCGTCGGGATCCACATTTGCAATAGGAACCACCGTGGTTAGTTGTACAGCAACAGACGCTAAGAGCAACGCCAGTTCACCAAGCACGTTTAATATTAAGGTTCAAGATACCGGTCCGCCCATTTTAATGGTTCCGTCACCCATCGTAACTGAAGCAACAAACAGTTCCGGAGCTGTCGTAAGTTATTTGGCAACAGCCATTGATAGTCTTGATTCCAATCCAATGGTGACCTGTACCCCAGCTTCGGGATCCACATTTGCAATGGGAGCCAACGTGGTTAGTTGTAACGCAACGGACGCAAGCGGTAACGCCAGCTTAGCAAGCACCTTTACTATTTTGGTTCAGGATACTACCCCGCCCACATTCATAAATGTGCCAGCAAACATTACTTTTACCACGTCCAGTAAGATTGGTGGGGCGATCGTTACTTACATTCTTCCTGCAGCGATCGACACCGTTACTAGTTTCGTACCGATAATTTGTAGTCCTGATTCTGGGTCAACCTTTCCTATCAGCACTACAATTGTCAATTGTAATGCTATTGATGCCGCTGGCAATGGATCGAAAGCAAGTTTCTCCGTGACAGTTTTCCAAGCTACTACAAGTAATGTTCCGCCTACCGCGATAAATGATACGGTGGCAACCACTTTGAATATAGGAATTGTCATTGATGTCGCAGCTAATGACACTGACGCCGACAATAACTTAAAAAACTCTCAGGGGTTATTACTAGCAGGGTTTGATGGGATTGTTCTTGGAAGTAATGTAACAACTCAAGGTGGGCAATTATTAGTCTGTGATATTACAACTTGTAAGCCTACTGGCGCAGTGCATTACGCTCCCAAAACTGGATTTAAGGGAATAGACAAATTCACTTACCAAGTAAGGGATGCCCTTGGAGCATTATCCAATATTGCAACTGTTAATATTGATGTATGCTCACCGAAGGATCATAGGAAACGCAACACGCATGAATCGATATCAAAATACAAAGAATCCGACACGGTATCAAGTCCTTGTGATAACGATTACAAAAAGGCAGAAGAAAGGGAGTGACGCACCTTGGCGGACACAGGATGAACATGGGCAGCACAAAATAAAATTGTCAGAGGATTTACAACACCAGGCAAAGTTTTCCCGCACTTTTCAATTTACATTGCCCGTTTAATAAATATTACGCATTTTTGGTTGTTGAACCAGTAGTCGAACGACAGCCATTGCTCATATGGGAGACGTTGGTTAAGCGTAACCGTCTGTCTCCAGTTGGCCGGATTGAGGCGTTCAAAAACGATCTGGACTGGTTCTGCAAAGCAGCTCTCTATAAAAAATTATCGGATACTAAGCACACCAAACCATTCTTTTGTCTTTTCGGCAGTACAATGTTCTCGTAATCGATTTTGGCTTCAAGCCAGTCTTCCTGGTCATGTCCAGGTACAAAGTCTCTTGCTAAGGCTTTGTAATAGGCAGACTCAGCAATCCACA
>CANJFK010000069.1 GCA_947473535.1 Legionellaceae bacterium
CAGGTACTGACTCATGATCTGGCCGCACTGCAAAAAGATGACCTGATCAGAACCTATCCTTGGAGCGCCTATGGCGCAGTTGATTATCGAATTATCATAGACATCATCAGATTTGACAGTCGTCCGGATCAATCTGTAAATTTCGAAGCCAACTGGTCAATAATGAACGAGAAAAACCACTCACTGCTAAGCAATGGTCACACCAAAATCGAACATCCGTTAACTGACACAACTTACCCGGGAATCGTCAATGCACTCAGTAAAATTTTGAGTGAATTCTCGGTTGAATTATCTCAGGTATTGAATAAGGCCGTTAAACCTTAATTTTACTGTTAATTAATGACTTAGATGGCTTTGATTATTGCGGTGTCACACCAAAGGGATACATTCCCCTGACACACCAAGAGGTAAAGGCCATGAGCGAACCGGCTTTTATATGTCAAAATCGGCACGGGACATACTACGCAAGATTTATCATTTCAACATCACTTCAATCTCACTTCAAAAAACGGGAAATCAGGCGAACGCTACAAACCGATTACAGCTGTCAGTGGTGACCTTAAACAGTTTGGTTCTGTCGCAAAATTTTTCAGATTGAGTGATAATTTGTAATTTTTAGTGACTGGATGAACCGATGATCAGTTTTAAAGGTGCCCATTTTCCAAAAGATATAATTCTTTACGCTGTTTTTTTCTATGTCCGTTATGGTGTCTCTTATCGTGATCTAGAAGAAATCATGGAGGAGCATGGCGTTAAAGTGGATCATGCCACACTTAACCGCTGGGTTATCGACTATTCGCCACTCATCGCAGCAGAAGCCAAAAAACGTAAACGGTCCGTTACATCGTCTTGGCGAATGGATGAAACCTACATTAAAGTCAAAGGCCAATGGGTCTACTTATATCACGCCGTTGATAAATGCGGCGACACGATTGATTTCATGGTTTCCGAGCACCGTGATGAAGCAGCGGCCACTGCCATCTTCAAACAAGCCATCGACGCTAACGGGTTTCCTAGTAAAGTCGTTATGGATAAAAGCGGTGCCAACTATGCGGGCATTGAAAATATCAACATGCTGCTGATGTTGGCAGGGTTAATTTGTTTTATAGAAATTTGCCAAGTCAAGTATTTGAACAACCTGATTGAACAAGATCACCGGTTCATCAAAAAGATCACCAAGCCGATGATGGGGTTTAAAGCTTTTCATTCGGCACAGGCAACTATCGATGGAATTGAAACGGCGCACATAATCCGAAAGGGGCAACTTTCCGAGGAAAATAGTCCGGCATATAAGCAATTTATGGCTTTAGCATGATAATATTGCCCGCAGATAAGTGCGGGTTGCCGCCTTCGGAATAATTGCGACACAACCGTTGAATGGCGGCTAAGCGTAAGACAGCTGCCGCTCCTAAATCAGACTTCAATGGCCGCTGTGGGTCGTTTCCTGTCCGCCAATTGTCGTTAATTTATGAATTTCCGATGACTGCTCCCATTGGAACGAGATGTTTTTAATTTTCTACGTAATAAATGACTTTGTTATTCATTACCGACTTTGGCGATGATTTGCCGGGATATATAGGCAATGTTTAATGCCACGCGTGTTGTTAATTTTGTTTTTTCTGAACCCTTGGCTTTAACAAATTTTGGTGTTGCGAGCATTGCTACTATGGCATTTATTTTTGCAGAATCACCTGACAGTAGAGCAGCCAACTGTTTTGCCCATTTATTAGCTTTGATGATCAAGTCGGCTCGGTAGACTGCGTTGTAATTGGGCGTTCTTACTTACTTAATTTATCTTTACCAGTTGCTACGAAGTCGTCCACATTCAAATCTAGCTGTAAACAAAAAGTTGGCCCAGTGGTTACATCAAATTCTTCATTTGAATTGCCCGATTGTAAGAAAGCACTTACTCAATTAATACAAGCTAAGAGCTTAGTTTTGGTGAAAAAGGTTTTCTGCGTTATTACCGGGATGAGGTCACTCAGCGTTACGTGGTCGAACTCACTGAGTCAATGCTGCGCTTGTTTGAGGACGACTACAGTAAGTCCGCCGTTACAGGGAGACGGTATAGGCAAGCAGTTGCTGGAAGCCGCACAGGAAACCTGGGGCATCAATAAAGCGGTTATGACGGTCATTGCATGTAGGAACGAATTGATTGCCTTTTACCAGCGGCGCGGCTACCGGCTCACCGGAGTCAACAAGGAGTTTCCGGCGAGTCCAGAGCTATGGACGCCTAAAGTTGCGGATTTGCGTTTGGAAGTATTGGAAAAAGTTCTGTAGCGAAATAAGGGGTGCGTTGCGCGCCTTTGGCTTGTTGGGTCTCAGCGGTTTTCCCATAGTTTGGCAATGGGTGCGTTCGAAATCGAAACCTTGCCGATAAACGGACGATCAATAGCGATGATGGAAAACATCATTGATCCTATCATCACTCCGAACAGGGTGGCCATAATGCGGGCGGCGGCCAGATCATGCTGGTGAGCAAATGCCGAGAAGGTGAGTACCACCAATGCAGTTAATACCACGGTCAACCATACTTCGACGGGAATGTTATCGTTTGCGACTATCAGCCGGTTTTGCCGGGCTGTTTCGACTTCCTTAAAAGTGGCGATCAGCGACTTGCGTATTTCATTCGACAAGCCCGGCAAACCGGTCAACACAGTCTGGTGCAAGTTATCGAGGATCTGCCGGGCACCGGCATTTTCAATTCCATCCGACATGGTTTGCCACTCTTGCTGCGTCACTGCCTTGGCATAGGCGGCAATCGACAACCCTAATTCAGGATAACGTTGTGCATCAACCATCCTATCCGCGAAGCTGAGTGAGTGCGCTTCCAAGTGTACGGCCTGCAGGGCGAAGTCCTTATCATGCCAGATGCTGTTGGCTATCAATGCAGAAAAAATCACGTAACCGGCCATCATGGCACCGCCCAAGGCGGGTAGCAAGTTGCGAAAGGACGGTTTGAGCTTCGTCGAGGGAAGGCGGTGGGCCATTTCAGCAATAAACCAAGCCAAAACAACCGTCGTTCCAATTATTAACAATGCCATCGCCACGGTTGGCAACTCAAGCAAGAAAAGTAGCATTTATTACATCTCCAATTAACAGGCTCTAGGCAAGCGAATATCCCAATAGAGACGGATAGGAAATTTAACCGCCTCAACCGAAGTATCCCACCTTAAATCCGCTATCACAAGCGCAATTTTTCACTCTTTCGGCACTCACCGAACGTTTGCCACGCTCACCCGATCCCATTGTGAACCAAAAATCGGCCCTTTGTGGCCCGCTTCATAACCTCAAAATTCATCGGCACAAACCTGCTCAGGGCGAGTCAAAAACCCTCAGCCAGCTTTACCAATTCACGCTTTGATCAAACTGCACATCAGCGCTGATCTGCCGCTCTATAGCCCAGTCCGGCCCGGCATCAAAGACCTCACTCTGCACTGCATCACGTTATCGCACAAGGGTGGGCCACGCGCTTGGCTGATCTTGCTCTGTCGCAACTTGCGACGCAGACACTGGCATCAACTGAAAAACCGCCGCCATGTTGGGCATCGATCATGACTTCCCCATCAATAGCATCGAGCAGACCACGCTTGACGAAGGCGCGTACCCTCGCGAGTAACCGCGCATCACTCGGGGTCGAGACGGTGGGCTGTCAGCTTTAATAATGAGACCGGACATTCAATGAATCATTAGCTAGATGACCGCAAAGGGTCGTATCCGGCCGATGGGGCCAATTTTTTTGATCCCCCAAAATCTCAGTCTTTCTTCGTTGGATTGAAATTTTTCATGGAGGGCAAAACTCTCCGCCGCGACATTTTTCCAAAATCGCCCGAAAAAAGGTGGTAAAAGTGGTGAAGGTGGTGCCGCCCTCCCCCCACTTTCACCGCCTTTTTGGGCCCCCTCCCCCAAAATTTACACTGGGCCGTCGCGAGTTCCGGCGCCGTGGTGGAATTGTGAGGAAGCGATGCTGGGTAAGCTAGTCGATGGCCGCCAGGATGGCCCCCGCCGCTGCGTGGTCCAAGGCATAATCTCTCAGCCAATGGTAGTGTTGGGCACAGCTGTCGGTGAAGTGGCTCTCACTGCCGAATGACAAATTGCTGTAGGCATAGAGACAGACGGTGATACCCAGCACATCGGCGGACATTTCGCCGTCATATCCATTGTCACAACTGATGGTGAAGGTTTTATCCGAATCGGGTGACATATAAAATCCACCATTGCTTAGTTGCCAGAAGTTCCAGTAACCGCCGTGGTAGTCTTCGCCAATACGATCGGTGATTGCATACACCACCGACTCCAAGCGCTGGGAGAAGTTGAATCCGAACAATGCGGCGGTATGCGTTGTACGTTTTGGTGTGGATACTAATTTTTGGGTGATGATCATGGGCAGTCCTTATGGTTAATTAACCCCCAACCCAAGCGAAAGCCTCCGCTGGGAGCGACTGAGTTGTTAAGATTGGGGATTGGGGTTTTGTTGTGTAAGTTATTGGACGAGTCTCAGTCCAGCGAGTAGTTATACAGTTCATCCGGGCTGATGCCGGCCATCAGGCAGACTTGGTTTTTGATGGCTTCGGCGATATCTTCCTCGGGGAGTTCCCACGTTAATACGGCGTCGGTGGCATCGAGTAACAGTTGTTGAACGTTCATGGTGATTCTCCAGATTATTTTGAATGATTGAGGTAAAGATAAATGCCCGTAAGTGCCGATAGCACGATGAGCAATACAGGATGTAGGTAGCTGATCAACAACAGACCCACGACCCCCACCAGTCGTGTGCTTTGAAACAATAAACAGAGAAAACTGATAACGCAGGCGCTTGCCAGAAACATAGGATTCCTCTTATTGGGTTACGTTGAGAAGGTGTTGCGCGGATCGGTATACGGTCGGTATTGCACCGAGGTTGCAGGCTGATGGTTAAAACGCTTTGGGTTTCTTGGGGTTACTTGCTTGAGATGCTGGGCACCCTGTGACAAGAGTTACCCGGGCGGGGTGGGCTTTTTCTTGGAGGGTTTGGGTTCGTCTTTGATGACGGTTTTGGAATCCATCGAGGCTTTGATCTTGCCCATAAAGACCGTCACATCACTCAATTCATAGCAACGCTTATGGGTCGGTGCGCGATGCACCAGGCCTTCTTCCAATAACGTCGCGATCAGAAACGCGGCGGTGTTATTGGACTTACCTTGCAGTAAGGGATGTAAAGCAAACGAGGTGAACACGCCTCCGGATGTGGCCAAGTGTTCCAGGATGGTGGTCAGCGACAGCCAGTCACTGTTGAAAAAACCATTGCCGGTGTTGCTTTGCAGACGAAAATGGATGTCCGACGCTGGGTCAGATCCTATCTGATAAGTCAGTTTGGATTTGCCCGAGCGTGAAAGACAGTTGCCGGTTTTAATGGCATGGATACTTAATGTTTCATTTTTCATGTTAACTCCTTTGTTAAGTGGACTTCATATAAGATACCGATTTTTCCTCGATGAGGATTTCAAGTAAGTCTGGGTTATGAATGATCTGTATGGATATTCTCCAAAGAGTTAAGAGGTTCGGTAATGTCGCCACAGGCACCAAAGTCCCATCACAACGACCAGAAATAACAGGGCTATCAACGACACGATCAACACATTGACCCAGACCGACATGGCACCCAACCGAATGAACGCGGAGGCGATGCCGACCAATAGTAAAAAACTCCAAAACATGATTGATTCCTTTTAAATGTTAAAAAAAGCCCCGAGCTTTATTGGCGCATCCCAGCAGTAATTTCAGGCTCCAACTCAATACTCCTCCGGCAGTAAAAAAGTGGTGACACTCCGGTCCCATTCGGTGATGATCCAAATTCTGGAACCATCCTCCATTGGATAACCGGACATTATCCGATCGCCATTTTTGAGGGCCTGATGATTGGCTTTGGCATCCTCTTTGGGTATTTCACCCCAGTCTCCGGAAAGGTGCCTTGTCAGAAGATCGAGCGATTGTTGGTTGTTGCTTTCCATAGCTTCGATAGCTCCGGGTGTCGCCACAACTTGGCCGGGTTTGAATAAGATCATGATTTTTCTCCAAGGCACATTTTCAGTAAATCGGCATTGACGCCGGTCAGTTTGGGCACGAACAAAAGTACCGCGAAGCCTCCATCGTTGATGATGAAGACCAGTTCATAGCAAAGGGGTGTGTCATCCAGGTATTCAAAAGCAGGGGTGAAATCAGCATCGGGATAATGACTGTCGCCGAACCAATCCGAAAATATAGGACAGCCGGTTTCTTCTTCCAAAGCACTCACTTCATCACCCGGCTCAGCTATCACGATGTAGCCATGAC
>CANJFK010000070.1 GCA_947473535.1 Legionellaceae bacterium
ACACTTTATCTTTTTATTGTTCATGTCACATTCTCTTGTGGAGTACGATAAGCCTCGCCTGTTGCTAACATAGCCCAAATAACACGAGCATTTTTATTGGCTAGAGCCACTGCTGCCTTGTTATAACCACAACGATGTTTTTTGTCAGCAAGCGTAGCCTTGATGAAGCACGGCGTAATCACGGCCTGCTGTCTCCGATAAACATTGACCGCCGTTGTGTTTTTTAGAGCAATATCAATTGATTTAATTCAATAAATAAACCTTGATTACGCGTTGCTTCATCAAGGCTACGCTTGGTGAATTATTGAATCGCCTATTCCCATCTGCCCGCTAGGTTAATGATTGCGCTAATGAGGTGGGTATTATTTTCCCAGCATAAGATTGAGTCAGTGCGATTTGAATTGGACTGTCCGTTTTGTTTAATTCCTCAATTAAATCAATTTCTGACCAATGAGCCGGAAAATCATGAACTGCGCTTAAAACGGCAGTAAATTGCTGCGTATTGCCTTGCCAAAATGAACAGTATTGTTGACTTTTATTGGCTAAATCCTCGAGCCTGGCATAAACACTGTCTCCTGTTTTTCCTAATGCGAGCAATTTTGTTCTAGACGCCGGCATGCTAAGCGCGTGTACTGTTTTTTCAGGAAACCAGCTCGGGGATGTGAATAGTTTATATAATAAGCTTTCTGGGGTACTGGTTGCATTTACCAAGGCGTTGGTAAATGACGTTTCATGGTCTTCAAATAACTGATTCACTGCATCGATAATTGTTGTTGCGTCCTCTCTGTTACTGAAATAGCCCGGTTTGCTGTGTTCCATAGACTGAATACGGTTAAGAATGGCTGCTGTCAAATCATTGGGATAGGCTTTGAGTCGATGCTTCGCTAGCGCATGTTCATGCTCAACAATCATGCCAAGGCTTATTCCAGTTAAGAAAATGTGTTTGAAGAGGAGCCTGCGTGGGGCATAATAAATTAGAATCCGTCTTTTCAGGTCAAGGATATCATGACACGCCGAAAGCGTATTTTGATTATTAAAAAGTAAGGAATTAATGAAGCTCTTTAGCATTTCAAAATTTTCTTTATCTTTGTGATTACGCCAGACTATAGCGGCCAATAGATTGGGGGATTCTGTGGTTTTCCGCAGAGCTTGTTCGAGTATGCATTTGGTCGGTAGAGCCAATGGTTTGCATAATGCCGTGATTCCACACGGTTCTAATTTATTCATGATATCTGACAATTGAGTGTGGAACGACTCAAGGAGTTGATCTATCGTTGTTTTATTGTTGAGTAGTGCAGCAAGCTTATTTGGGCCAAGTATTTGCAACAATTCATTCAATGCGTCAATACCCAGGTGCTGTGCTGCGATTTGTACATCCAATGCACTCGTTATCAGGGGGGCAAGTACTTTTTCTGATTGTAATGAGCAAATGAGAGTATCAATTTGCTCAGCTGTTTTACCTTTGATGAGCGTCTGGAGTGTAAGTGACGGTTCAGGTAATATTTTCATCGTTCGCAAGCCCCCTTATTTTATTTATGGTTTTTGTAACGACTCCATGATGGCACCTAAAAATCGGGTTGCTTCACCACCCGTTACAGCACGGTGATCGAAGCTTAACGACAGGGGTAACAAGCGATGCGCTACAATGTTTCCATTAGTACAGACAACGCCATGGTACAAACGACCAACAGCAAGAATGGCCACCATGGGTGGTACAATAATCGGGCTTGCAAATCGGCCGGCAAATTTACCAAAATTTGATAGCGTGATGGTGGCACCTTTCAGTTTGTCTGCAGGTACTGCGCGTGCTTGCACGGCACTTTTGTAGTCATTGATGGTTTGTCGCAAAGCAATGTCTGCGTGTTGCGCTATATCATGAATCACAGGGACGAAAAGGCCTTCATCACTATCCATTGCAATCCCTAAATGGATTTGATCAAAACATTTACGGGCACCATGTGTTGTATCAAACCAAGCGTTGAGTGCGGGCTCTTGTTGGCAGGCAAATTTGATTGCCTGAATAAGGCGTATGGTAATGTCTGTTTGTTGTTGCCAGCATTCAATATCAGCTTCATCAAAAATGCTGACAGGGACAACGTCCTGATGGGACTGAACCATGCTATTTAGCATGGCGCGACGAACGCCTCGCAACGGTTCGAATCCCTCAGGAGGCTGTGATTTTTTATCGGCCTCACGCTGCACATCGTCACGGGTAACCATACCGTGTTCACCCGTGCCGGTTATCGTGCTCAAATTAACGGCTAACTTTTTTGCAAGCATGCGTACGGCGGGTGTTGCTTTTGCTCGATTGGTATTAGCATGTCCTGAGCCAATAATAAAATGATCGTCACTGACCTCATTGCTTTCTTCAAGATTTCCGACGACGGTTCCTTTGTCTACCCTTGTCGACATTTCCGCGGCGAAAGATACTAATGGATCGCCGGTTTTTATCACATCACCCGGTTTCCCATAAATTTTTACAATAGTGCCACTTTGTGGGCAGGGAACATCAACGACGGCTTTCGCAGTTTCCATCGAAACAAGCGGTTGATCGAGGTTTACCGTATCGCCTTCTTTAACAAACCACTCATGAATTTCAGCATCTGGCAAACCTTCGCCTAAGTCAGGTAAATTGAAAATATTCATTATTGCTCCATTAATCCCATGACACTTGTCTTGATGCGTGCAACGCTGGGTATATAGTGTTTTTCTAATTGAAAATACGGCATAACGACATCATAACCGGTGACTCGCTGGACAGGCGCGAGCAGTGATGACATGCAATTTTCCATGATTTGAGCTGATATTTCAGCGCCTACGCCACCTGTTTTTGCCCCCTCATGGACAATGACACATCGGCCTGTTTTTTCCACGGAAGATAGAATGGTTTCGATGTCGAGTGGCTTGATCGTTGCCACATCAATAACCTCACAGGACAAACCGTCGTTGCCTAATTGTTTCGCTGCTTGCATGGTTTCATGCATGCTCGCACCCCAACTGATTAGCGTAATATCATCGCCTTGTTGGAGCGTGAAACATTTGCCTATCGGTAACGCTATTCCATCATCTTCGACGGGCTGCTTGACCAATCGGTAAATTCGTTTAGGTTCAAGAAAGATGACGGGATCAGGATTGCGTATCGCTGCGAGTAATAAGCCATAGGCACGTTTAGGCGAAGAAGGGATGACGACTTGCAGACCCGGTATGTGGGCAAACAATGCTTCCGTGCTTTCGGAGTGGTGCTCCGGCGCGCGAATGCCACCACCAAATGGCGCTCGAAATACGAGTGGGCAATGTAATCGCCCCCGTGTACGGTTACGCATTCGAGCAGCATGTGAAATAATTTGGTTCATTGCCGGGTAAATAAAACCCATGAATTGAAATTCAGCAACAGGTTTTAATCCTTGCGTTGACATGCCGATAGCAAGGCCTGCGATCATCGATTCGGCCAATGGAGAATCAAAGACTCGCTTCTCACCGAAACGCTCTTGTAACCCCTGGGTTGCACGAAACACACCGCCATTCTTGCCTACATCTTCTCCAAATACAACGACATTTTCGTCATGAGCCAATTCATAAGCCAACGCTTGGGTAACCGCTTCTACCAGGGTGATATCAGCCATGAGCGGCTTCCTCCATTGCAACGGCGCGTTGCTCAATTAAGTAATCAGGGAGCGTTGCAAAATGGTAGTCAAATGCGCTACTAATCGGTTGTGATGGGCGATTTAAATACTCATCAACAGCCTGTTGAACGTCTTGTGAGCACGCCTGAATTAATTCTTCTTCTTGCGAGTCACTCCATAGTTTTTGTTGTGTTAGATAATGTTTAAACCGGCCAATTGGCTCTTGAAGTATCGCTTTATCGACGTCGTTTTTTGGTTGATATCGGGTTGCGTCATCTGCTGTGGTATGATCACATAAACGATAGGTCATGGCTTCAATTAACGTTGGTCCTTCCCCACGACGGGCTTTTTCAATGGCGACACCTATAAGTTGCCGGGTCGCGAGAATATCATTACCGTCGACTTGAACGCCCTCAAACCCCGCAGCAATCGCTTTTTGTGCAATCGTTTGTGTGGCTGTTTGCTGGTTAATATTGACCGAAATGGCCCATTGATTGTTGTTCACAACAAAAACAACCGGTAGATTCCAAATGCCTGCTACATTCAACGCTTCATAAAAATCACCTTCGGATGTACCACCGTCGCCTATGCAAACCACGGCGACTCTTGCTTGTTTACGATATTGAAATGCAAAGGCAACCCCTGTTGCATGTAAACATTGCGATGCGATCGGGACGCAAATGGGGAGATCCTCCGAATCACAAGCAAACTGGCTCCCGCGCTCATCACCACCCCAATAAGCTAGGATTTCTGACATCTTAACGCCACGCTGAAATTGAGCTGCATAATCGCGATAATAAGGAACAAAGACGTCCTCAGCGCGCATGGCATGGCCAATTGCCGTTGAAATGGCTTCTTGACCGTTAATGGGTGCGTAAGTTCCCATTTTACCCGTCCGTTGAAGTGCGATAGCTTTTTTGTCAAATAGGCGTGTACGAACCATCGTACAATAGAGCTCAAGCAGGGCGGTTTTGTCGTGAGCCCAGGAGGGCAGGCTACCACAAAGTTCACCACTGTGATTGAGTACCTGAGTGTACGGTATTTCAAAGCGGGCAACGACTGTTGTCACAGCTTCATCTCCTTCATAAGCAATACTATCGAGATAGAATACCCATATTTTTTTACAAAAACCAGTCAATCTTGCATGTATATAGCGGTACTCCGTATAATCGCAGGCTATATATTTTACAAAGAGAGTTTTGTGGACAAATTAACCGTTCACCCCTTGTCTTATTCAGATGACTTGATCAATCAGTATCAAACACTGAGTCATCTGCCCGGTTTTATTTTGCTTGAAAGCAGTGATAAACAACGTGGTCGCTATGACATCGTGACGGCTATGCCTTATGATGAATTTAAAATCATGAGTGACTCATCTGATATCAATGAGGCTTTTAGTCGGTTTCAACGTATGTTACCTAAGACTCATTCGTCATTGGATTTTCCATTTCAAGGTGGCGCAATGGGATACATGGCTTATGATTTTGGTGCAGTTCTTGCTGGTATTCGCTCACCAGTGCATCCATTGCTGCAAGACATTCCACTCATTGATATGCGTTTTTATGATTGGGCGATCATAGCCGACCACAAAAAAAAACAGGTGCACTTGATCGCGGCACATCAACAACCTGAAACGGCCGCTCTGATTAAAGAGATCCTTGGGTATTGGGAGCGAAAGCCGCTTGTGTATCAACCGTTTAAATTGCAACAAACCTTTAGACCTGTCATTAGTAAACTCGATTATCAACAATCATTTCAAGCCATTCATCAAGCGTTAACGCAGGGTAGGGCGTACCAAGTAAATTATACGCAACCCTTTATCGGTCAATATAGTGGTGATTCATGGGACGTTTACAAACGCATTAGACGAAGTAATCCAGTGCCTTTTGCTGTGTTTTTACGAGGAGCAGATTTTGAAATACTGAGTTTTTCGCCAGAACGTTTCTTAAGCATGGATAATGCCTTGGTTCAAGCATCGCCCATTAAAGGCACTTCAATCCGTTCAAATGATCCAAAAATAGATGAACACTTGCGTGCATCGCTGGTGTTAAGCGCCAAAGATCGTGCTGAAAATGTGATGATTGTTGATTTACTTCGCAACGATTTGGGAAAAATTGCGAAACCAGGCAGTGTTCGAGTTACTGCGCTATGTGAGGTCATGAGTTTTAGCGCTGTACATCATTTGGTGAGCAATATTGAAGCCATTTGCATTGATGGTCTCACGCCCACGCAAGTTTTTGCTGCATGCTTTCCCGGCGGGTCAATTACCGGAGCCCCCAAGCGTGAGGCAATGTATATTATCAGCGAGCAAGAACGATTTGGTCGCGGTGTTTACTGCGGGAGCATTGGTTATTTTTCGTCACATGGCCGCTTTGATAGCAATATTGCAATTCGAACCATAACGGCAACAAAAAATGCATTGTATATGGCCGCAGGCGGCGGCATCGTCATTGACTCAACGTGGGAGGATGAATATAAGGAGTGCTACACTAAAATCGAAGCGATTCTAAGTATTATTAATACCTGAACACATGAAGCATTAAATGATCCAAACAAAGGCTGATGATCACAATTTTTTTATTTTTTTTTAAAATGGCCAAAGCCGAATCACTGTTTGCTCATTAGCACCTTAGTTGGCAAATCTGCCCACTCTAAACTAGGACGTGATTATG
>CANJFK010000071.1 GCA_947473535.1 Legionellaceae bacterium
GCAATGCGTTGAAGAATGAGGCGGTCCTCTAATTCATTGTTTTTTATTAGCAAATTAAATAATTCATCACAGGCTCTTGGCTGCGAGTTGCCATGGAGCCATAATTTTTCGGATGATAGTATTGCTTGTTGGTGCATACCTTGACTGTATAGGGCCATTTGTTCGTAGCATTGTAAATTAGGGTCCACTGTATCACGATAATAGTGACTGAATGTTATCCAATCTTTGTTGTAAGCTAATTGGTACAACCATCGTTCTCGTAGTTTTTTTGTTAATGGTGAAGGGATTTTAATAAAATCATCAAATTGCGCATCCGGGGATGTGGGGATATGCTGACTCCATTGAGTATAAGCCATGAATTTATCAAAATAGGCTTGTCCAGATTCTGCAAAGGTACTGGCGCAGAACAAGCTTAATCCGCTCAGAAATAATACTGTTCTATTCATGCCATGGCCAATTGCAGTCGCATATCAGCTATTGTTTTAGCATAATCGTTGCTCTTAAATATAGCCGATCCTGCAACAAATTGTGTGGCCCCGGCCCTTGCTAGCGCCTGAATATTGTCTACATTTACGCCTCCATCAACACAAATAGGTAAATTTGGATATTGCTGATGGAGTGTTTTTATTTTTTTAATGACATCCGGAATCAACGTTTGTCCGCCAAAGCCAGGATTGACTGTCATGACAAGTATAAAATCAAGACGATGCATACACCATTGGATGCAATCAATGGCGGTCGCAGGGTTTAAGACTAAGCCAGCTTTGCAGCCTAAATGTTGAATTAATTGCAAGCTGCGATCCACATGGAGCGTCGCATTGGGATGGATGCTTATGCGCAAAGCACCCGCTTCGGCAAATGCTTGGATCAGGCCGTCCACTGGTGTGGCCATGATGTGAACATCCATCGGTAAAACAGGAAAACGGTTGTGCAATGCCTGACAAACAAGCGGACCAAACGTGAGGTTAGGGACGTAATGATTATCCATCACATCAACATGAACCATGTCAGCTCCAGATTTCATGACCTGGTCAACTTCCTCACCCAATCGCGTGATGTCTGCTGCGAGAAGTGAGGGTAAAATTTGATAATGAGGTGTTTCTTTAGCCAAAATCAAATGCTCCACTCACAATGGCATTCACTGAGTAAAACTGGATGCGTGAGTTTGTCACTTCCAGTGTTTTAGCCGATGTGAAATAACGAAAATCCAAACCGAATGTTGTGAAATCATCTAGAAAATAACTCATGCCAAGAATGGCTTGGCCGACAATACCACTCGTGGATGTTGATAAATCACCCTCACCAACCAAAGCATTAGCATAAAAAAATTGAACTTGACTTTTCACGTAGGCATAGCCTGCGCCAAAGCCTATATACGGAACGAGATTTGAAGAGCCGTCGGGTGAGAAAAAATCATAATAACCATTCGCAAAACCGGCACCCGTAGTGGTGTCGCCTGACAAACGTAAACCATCGCTTGTGCCAGGGCTATTGACCGTGACCCCGCCAACTTTCAATACATTTAACGGGTTGTTGTTGTATAATCCTTCAATTTCAATACGAAGATTGTTACAACGGTAGCCCATTTGTCCACCGATATTCCCGAGAACATTGTGGCTTAAACTACCTGTCGTGATGCCGGTGCTGGTGAGTGACGCAGGAATGGTAAGATTGATTGTCGGTACATAACTGGCTCCTAATAGTATGCCAGCATACCATCCTGGCACAGGGTTAAGCGCGTATGCAGTTGTATTCGCCAGAATGAAGCTTAAGCTTGCGAACTTAAATAATTGTCTCATGCTTTTTCCTTATTTGTAATTACTTCCATCGAAACGATAAACAGCACCGAGATTTGCTAAATGTGCTTGAAACATTTGTCCAAACGCTGAGACATTCGCTGTGCCGATATAGCGATAACCTAAACTAAGGGCATAATTTTCAGCAAAATTATAAGTTAAGCCGCCCGTTGCCTGGTAGGCAAAAGCAGCATTGTTTGTAGAGAAATGATTTACAGTGAGAGGGCTCGAACCATTTAATTTGGCTTGAATCCAGGCATAACCGATACCCGCCCCAAGGAATGGTTGAATAGGTGCTGTAAGGCCAGGAAAATCATAATATACATTCGCCATACCTAGAAGGGCGTTGTTGTAACCATTTATATTGGTTTGCCGGATGTTATTGACGTTAAAGTTTTTTATATTTGCTTTTAGATAGGTTAACTCGCCTTCATAGCGCATCGGATTACTTTTGAACCCTAAACTGCCGCCCGCATCAAAACCTGATTGATAACCTGCGCTTTTATAGGTTAAATTTGCTTTTGTCTTATTAATGTTGTTTGGCAAATAAGTATAACCACCAAACACACTCGAGTACCAACCATCAATGGGGGTTGCTGCAAAAGCAACACTGTTGACCAGTAATGTGGCAAAAACAAATGCTATTCTCATCCTATCCCTTATTTTTAAAAAGTTACTCCATGTTAGCGATTTACCTTTATTTTGCAAGTCCTAAAATCCAGAGGTAATAGGATATCGCCAATCACGCCCAAACGCGCACATGCTGATTTTTACACCTGGCGCGGCTTGACGTCGCTTGTATTCATTGCGGATAATTAATTTAATGACACGATTGACGTCGTTTTGTTGATAACCTCGTTGAACAATTTCACTCACACTTAAATGATCAACCATGTAGTGAATAATGATAGCATCAAGCGTTGCGTAGTCAGGTAAACTATCTTGGTCTGTTTGGTTTAAGGCCAGTTCTGCCGTTGGTGCGCGCATGATGACGCGCTCTGGGATAGTCGGTCCGATGCTGTTGCGATAATGGGCCAGCGCGTAAACGGTTGTTTTTAACACGTCTTTTAAAACGGAAAATCCCCCACACATGTCGCCATATAACGTCGAGTATCCAACGGCAGTTTCACTTTTATTGCTAGTGGTAAGCACCATGTATCCCTTTTTATTGGAGAGTGCCATCAGCAAAACGCCGCGAATACGAGCTTGTAAATTTTCCTCCGTTATATCGGGTGCCATGCCGTTAAAAACGGGAGCGAGAGTAGCTTCAAAGCTGGCAAACGTTGGTTCTATGGGTAGGGTTGAGTGAGGTACACCTTGTGTTTGTAGTTGCTGCTGCGCATCAGACATACTGATGTTTGCTGTATAACGTGAAGGCATCATTACGGCGTGCACGCGAGAAGCTCCCAAGGCGTCGACAGCAATAGCCATTGTCAGTGCTGAATCAATCCCGCCTGATAAACCAATGAGCACACCAGGAAATGCATTTTTTTCAACATAATCTTGTAATCCACAAACCAGGGCTTGGTAGATTAATGCATTTTTTTCTAGTAAGGGCGTGATTGAGCTGTTGATTTTTTTGCCATGAAAGGTGACTGTTTGCAAATGCTCAGTAAAGGCTGGTGCACGCGCACGAATTTTACCGTCACTATCAAGCACGAATGATTGACCATCAAATACGAGCTCGTCTTGCCCACCTGTTTGATTGACATAGACAACACTCATACCCTGTTGGGCATGCATCATTGCTAATGATTCTCGATTAGCATATTTATCATAGTCGAAGGGTGATGCGTTGATGCAGAGCATCACGTCAACACCGGCTGCGATTAGTTGTTCCACGGGGCCTGGCTGCCACAAATCTTCACAAATACACAAGCCTAATTGATAGCCTTTGATGGTGAGCAAGCACGGTGTTGGTTCGCCCTGAGTAAAATAACGCGCCTCATCAAAGACATTATAGTTGGGCAAGCGCTGCTTATAGTAAATGGCTTTTTGAATACCGCTATTCATGATACTGGCCGCATTAAAACAGAGGGTGTTTTCACGCTGGGGATGACCAACAATGACATGGCAATTCTGTGTTGTTGCTGCAATACGTTCCAAAGCGCGTTCAACTCGCGTGAAAAGTTCAGGGCGAAACAGGAGATCTTCTGGTGGATAGCCAGTTAGGGCAAGTTCTGGAAAAAGAATGAGGTCATGCGTGTTTTGGTGCGTTCGAATAATATGAATGATTTTTTCGGCGTTCGCTTCAATGGCACCTACGGTTGGGTTGATTTGGGCCATGAGTAATGTTAGAGATTGCTGCATGTAATAATCGTTTTAGATAGGGTAAATTCGATCGAGTATACCCGAAATTGAAGATTTACAGTGCCTTAAAGGCAATTTTTAGTTAAAATGGATGCTTTGGCTGAAATCTTGGTAAATTTTATATGTTAAAAGCGGCGCTGTTGCGGATGGCTGATGAGTTTCCTTCTATGATTTTAATGCGTGGACAGGATTATCAAAGTCATGGACACGTACTTAATGTTCGTTTAAGTGACGGTTTACTCAAAGCGCGAGTTAAAGGCGGCGCGAGTCAAATTTATGATGTGCACATTGATTTAAAAACATGGCCAGGAAGTCCATCACGCTGTACTTGTCAGAACCGTACCAGTTGCAAGCACGCTGCAGCGTGTTTGTTTGAGTTACAGGAGAGAGATAATCTTCCTGCGTCGTTTCAACGTCCCACGAGTGCGAAAAAAAATGAATGGTTTACACGCTCATCTGATTCAACGCCTGAAGAAATTTTGAATGTTGACGATTTAGTATGGTATTCCGAGCTACATGAAAAAGGCCATGATTTTTTTGCGTACCAACTGGGGATTCTAGTTGACGATAAAACCGTCAGTATTGTGCCGCTGGTTGCTGATTTAATTAGCAGTATGGATACTGCTACGCTTGAGCGGTTACCTAATAACAAGCTTGTCAAGCTACCTCTTTATGAAAACAAAGTGTTGCACATTGAATTGGGTCGGCTAAAGCCGCTTCTTCGGTTGTTGTTACATTATGGCAAAGCTCAAAATAGAGATGGTCCTGATATACAAGTGCGCCGTTATCAATTGTTGTTGATGCAAGAGGCTGAGCAAGCTGTAGCGGCTACCGCGGCGCGGTGGAATGGTACTGAGGATTTACGAAATCGATTACAACAACTGGCAACGATAACGGCGTTACCTGAGGTCGAAATTCCAGCAGGTTTACAGGCAAATTTACGTCATTACCAACATCAAGGATTGAATTGGTTGCAATTTTTGCGCGTTAATCGATTCTCAGGTGTGCTTGCTGATGATATGGGCTTGGGTAAGACAGTTCAAGCATTAGCACATTTGCAGTATGAAAAAAATCAAGGTCGTTTAAATAAAGCGTCGCTCATTATTGCGCCAACTAGTCTAGTTGGCAATTGGTTCGAGGAAGCGGCACGCTTTACCCCTGAGATAAGGGTTCTTATTTTCCATGGGGCGGATAGGCATAATGATAGTTTTGATGGTTACGATCTGATTATCTCAACGTATGGTTTGATTCAGCGCGATAAGGTGCGTTTTTTGGATTATACCTTCTACTATTTGATTCTTGATGAAGCGCAATCAATCAAAAATTCCAGAACCAAAACAACCCAAATCGTTCAGCAATTGCAAGCGAATCACCGACTGTGTCTGACGGGAACACCACTTGAAAATCATCTTGGTGAGTTATGGTCGTTGTTTCATTTTTTAATGCCTGGATTGTTGGGTGATGCCAAGCAATTTCGACAGTTTTTTCGTATTCCAATTGAAAAACAGGGTGATATTGCACGTCAAGAATTATTGGCTCGGCGTATTCAACCCTTTATTTTGCGTCGGACTAAAAATGAGGTCGCGCGTGAATTGCCTGCCAAAACTGAAATGACACGGATGGTTGAGTTACGAGGTACACAGCGAGACTTGTACGAGGCAATCCGCATGAGTATGGAGAAAAAAGTACGCGAGGCCATCACCAAGCAAGGATTAGGCAAGAGTCAGATTGTATTGTTAGATGCATTGCTTAAACTCAGGCAAGTTTGTTGTGATCCAAAATTATTGTCATTGCCTGAAGCATCGATGGCGTTTGGAAATTCAGCCAAGCTTGATACCTTGATGGAGTTGTTGGATAGCTTAATGGATGAAGGACGACGTGTTTTAGTCTTTTCTCAATTTACATCGATGCTTAAATTAATTGAGGAAAAACTGATTGCACGTAATTATGGCTATTTCAAACTCACGGGTCAAACTCAAAATAGACAACTGTTGGTGCGTCGTTTTCAAGAGGGTGAAGCACCCATTTTTTTAATCAGTTTAAAGGCTGGTGGAACAGGTTTAAATCTGACGCGTGCGGATACAGTCGTCCTTTATGATCCCTGGTGGAACCCGGCAGTTCAAGATCAAGCAACCGATCGAAGTCACCGGATTGGTCAAGAAAACCCTGTTTTTGTGTACAAATTAA
>CANJFK010000072.1 GCA_947473535.1 Legionellaceae bacterium
AGCTTGGCACGCATCAACAATTACTAGCACTAGGTGGTCACTATGCTCAATTATACCAAGTACAATATTTAAGTGTGGAACGTGAAGCGATTGTCTGAATTTTGGTATAAGCGTCATTGTTTGCGGTGGTTGCTTTATCCTGCGGCTTTTGTTTATCGAACAGTTGTCGTTGTCCGGCGTTACTGTCTACAGCATTTTTATCAGCAACACTTTTCTGTGCCTGTGATTGTTGTTGGTAATTTAACAGTCGGGGGCGTAGGCAAAACACCACTGGTGGTTGCCTTGGCGCAACAATTTAAATCGCGTGGGTTACGCGTTGGCATTGTGAGTCGTGGGTATGGTGCTGGTGTGACGCATTTTCCACACGAAGTGTTTGTGAACGAACCCGCTGTATTGGTTGGTGATGAGCCGTTGTTGTTAGCTAAAAAAACGGGGTGTCCCGTCGTCATTGCTCCAAGGCGGGCGCATGCTGTGCAATATCTTTTGGATAAATATCAAAGCCAGGTTGTTATTAGCGATGATGGTTTGCAGCACTATGCAATGGGACGAGCGATAGAAATAGTGGTTGTCGATGGTTTACGAGGCTTTGGTAATGGTTTGTGCTTGCCTGCAGGTCCATTGCGCGAGCCGGTAAAACGGTTGAAGCAAGTTGATTTTATTGTTGTCAATGGAGGGGCTTTATCAGATGACCTTTATACTGATAAGCTCATGTCGTGTACGAAAAAAATAGTTTACCGAATGGATCTACAACCTGGTAAACTAACGCATCTGATGAGTGGACAGCCAATTCAACTGGAGCAGCTAA
The DNA here is from genome assembly GCA_947473535.1 of Legionellaceae bacterium. GTDB lineage: Bacteria > Pseudomonadota > Gammaproteobacteria > Legionellales > Legionellaceae > CANJFK01. The sequence goes on from CANJFK010000072.1 coordinate 806, forward strand.
GCTATCCGGTCGCAGCAATCGCAGCCATTGGTCATCCGCAACGATTTTTTGCAACGTTACGAGCGTTGGGTGTTTATTTTAATGCCTATTCCTATGCTGATCATCACCCGTTTCAACCCGCTGAACTGTGTTTTGAAGAAAAGACGGTGGTGATGACAGAAAAAGATGCTGTCAAATGTTATCCCTTTGCAACGAACGGGATGTATTTTTTGCCAGTGACGGCTCAGCTTTGTGATGGTTTTTGGACGGCATTGTGGTCACACGAACAATTAGTCCCCCTTGGAAGGTTATATTCAAAATGATGTTGGCTCGATTGTTTGCAGGGTTTATTTTATTCGCAAGTAGTGTGCTTTACGCTGTTGAACCGATTATACCAACCGGTTTTTTACCCGCTGAGTCCACGCATGCTAATTGGGCATTTTCTGGCGTGGTGGTGAGCGAAAGCGGTGAAAATTATGGGTATCTATTTCAGATGCAGCGTGATGATAATCAATTTCACGTTATTGTTGCGCTTTTTGACGCCCAAACCAAAGCAGTTCTCTTTCGTGATGATAGCCATGCAATAATTACTGATCCTAACATCTATAATTGGCATGTTGGCCATTCTTTTCTACGGTTTAATCCAATCAATGCCAGCTGGATCTTTGGTTTTAAAGATCAAGACAAAAAAGGCTTTAATTTTAAAGTCGATATGTTAAAGCAACCAGAGCATGATCAAGCCACACAAAATTTGCGTCAAGGTGTTGAGTTTGTCGTTAGGCAGACGGGGCAGCTAAATGGTCACATCCAGGCTGGCATCGACAGCAAAGAACAATTTGTAACAGCCAAAAGCGCTTGGTTTAGACAAATATGGTTGACCAATCATCAGGATAAAAGTCATCAGTTAAGCGGTGTATTATGTCGTTTCAATGATGGTAGTGGGTTTTATTCGATGAACATGCCAGAGCCGGATGCGCTGCGAGGTGCAATAGCGGGGTGGTTTGATGCGCAGGGTATGCCTTTAGTGATGTCGCAGTTTATCAATGTAAAGCAGACGCCTGAAGGCGGTTCATGGCACATTCGAATTGCATCGCCCAATCTTCATTTTATTTTGACGGATTCTTTGCAGCAGAATTCAGTGGTTGCCGGTTTTGTTGATGAAAAAAACAAGCAAGGTTTTTGTATGTTAAGCAATGATGCAATCGGTGAGCAGGAAACGGGTTAGGAACGTTGTTTCTCCGGTAAAAAACACACCAAAATAGCAGCCACAATCAATGAGCAAGGTATGACTAAAAGCGCACGTTGATAATCAGTTAGCGTATAAAGGCCGTCTTGACTAAATAAGTCAAGCAGATAGCCAATTAAGGGTTGTAGTAATGGTGTTGTAATCAGTGCCAATGTATTGATAAAGCCTGTGCACGTTGATAATGAGTTAGCCGGGGCTAATTCATTTGCAATGGCGTAAGCAAGAATATATGAGCCGCAACAAAGACCCAGCATAAACATGATGACAGCCATGTTAACCAGGCCACTAATGGGCAAAAAAAGAACGGAAAGCATCAGTGTTATGGTTAATAAGCAGCCAGTGAGAATGAGTGGTTTACGACGTTTAAAATAGCTGCCTAAAATACCAAATAGAGGGCAACTTAACCCCGTACCGAGAAAAAACATGGCATTAATCAAGCTAGCCTGCCGTAGGCTGCAGGCCAGCTTGATTTGAATGAAGGGCGCAGCCCATAACGCGCCAAACACAGTGACTAAGGCAAAACTTAAGCCAATAAACAAGCCATTTACCCAGAGTTTTTTGTTCGTCAAAATGTGTGACAGTTGCTTACCATAATGTTGTAATGATTTAGTCATGTTTGGTTCTGCAGGAATATACTTCCAACAGAGACTGGCAATCATAATGCCAATTAACCCTGCTGTATTAATAAAGTCGCGCCAACCAAAAATAATAATTAATGATCCCATGCCGATGATGCCAAGAACGGTGGTAAGAAAACCCAGCGTTTCGGATAACCCAATTAAGAAAGCAAATTGACGAGCGGGGTAATGTTGTCGTATTAAATGCGTTAAGCCAACAAAGGCAAAGGACGAGCCGATGCCAATCAACGTACGTCCAAAAAATAGACCGGTTAAACTATAACTTGAAGCAAAAACGATACAGCCAATGCTACACAAGAACGCATTTATGGTAAGTAATGGACGAGGATTCTTGCAATCAAACATAATCCCCACGGGAATTTGCAGCAAGGTGTATACAATGTAAAACGAACTGCTTAATAAACCCGCGGTTAATGCCGACATGACCATGTCATGCATAAGAACGCCTATGACCACGCCTGACGACAATTGCAGAAAAAATTGGAATAAAACAAAAAGAGAGCCGGGTAGCCAAACGCGTAGAGACGCTGCTGGGATAGATGTGCTCATGCTAGCAACCGTCATCATGCAATTTGTTGAACTTTAATTAACATGCCTGCTTGAGGATGGTCAAGATAATAGACTGTACCCGGTTTTAAGCGTTGTTTATGTGAGAACATAAACGCTGTTTGACGACCGCCAGGCGCAGAAAAAAGCAAGTCAGTGTCCAGCAAATAATAGTTGCTTTGTCTAATGCGTAATGTTCCCTCTACGTTCCAGCTAGTACTGTGAATAGGAGGTAGGGCAATGGATTGTTGGTTATTACTTGGCTGTAACCAGGTGTAGTGAGCGAGAACTTGATAATTTTGTTTGTGATTTAATGCCCAATATTCGCTGTGTAAATGCGATGAGGAAGGCGGCAATAGATGATAAGGCGTGATTGTATCACCGTCTGAGCTTTGTAAAGAAATAGCATGCTGGCGATGCGGTGTTAACAGAGGCAATGTCGTGTCGTCAGTTTGATTCGATGCGTTAGATTGATGCGCAAAGATAATCATGTCAATTTGATAAAGTGGCGTGGGTTGATTCGCAGATCCAACGCAAGAAAATAAAAACAAACTGGTTAGTGTAAAAATTCTTAACATAATTAGGTCTTATTAACATTAATGTCCGGATTATACACTTGTTACAAATTTTGTGACACCCGCGGCTCATGTTTATTCGTTAAACCTAGAAAAAGCAGTTGAAGCCGTAGCGAGAAGGTCTATCGTGCTGAAATTTAACGTTTTCTTGGCGTTTTTTAAGTGAAACCGTACTCACCCGTCCGGTGAACTTCAAAAATGCCAAGAAAACGTTAAATTTCAGTGCGATAGGCCTTCGTAGTAGGCTTCAACTGCTTTTTCTAGGTTAAACCAGGGGTAGTTGCCGCCGTATCCATCTATTGTTACAGTGTAATTCTATCTATTATCGACAAGGCCTATGACCAGCATCCTTGATATCAAACACCTCAGCATTGCGTTTAAAACACCAGAACAGACGCTTACGGCTGTGGATGATGTGAGTTTTTGTTTAAACCCAGGCGAAACGTTAGTGTTACTCGGCGAGTCTGGCTGTGGTAAATCACTAACATCGCTTGCGATGATGCGTCTAATGCCGACGCTTAGTGCATACGGTCGTAAGAGTGAAATAAAGTTAACTGGACAAGATTTGCTAGCGTTACCTGAACAAGTGATGCGGGGTTTACGAGGTCGTCGCTTAGCCATGATTTTTCAAGAGCCAATGACGGCCCTAAATCCCGTATTAAGCATTGGTCAACAATTAGCTGAAGTAATATTACAGCATCAGGCCTTGAATCATAACGAGGTGCGTCTACGGATGTTAGCCTTGCTTGATGAGGTGGATATACCGCAACCTGAGATCCGTCTGCGCCAATACCCGCATCAATTATCGGGAGGGCAAAAGCAACGGATCGTTATTGCCATGGCGTTAGCAAATCATCCGGATGTGCTCATAGCAGACGAACCAACCACCGCATTGGATGTGACTATACAGGCTCAAATTTTGGCATTACTGAAAAAATTACAGCGACAATATCAGATGAGTTTGCTGCTTATTACCCACGATTTGGGGGTTGTGAAGGCAATGGCGGACCGAGTATGTGTGATGTATGCAGGACAAATTGTTGAGTCCGCGACGGTCGAACAGTTTTTTAATCAACCGCTCCATCCTTATGTGCAAAAAATGTTTATTTCGCTACCGTCGATGGCGAGGCGTACCCAGCGGCTGCAAGTTATCTCAGGCCAAGTTCCACCGCTTGATGATTTACCTACTGGGTGTCGATTTCATCCGCGTTGCGCGCATGCGTTTACCCCTTGTGATCACGTTGAGCCGCTGTTGCAGACCGTGCAAAACAATCGACTCGTACGTTGTCATTTATACCCTGAGCATGTAAAACCGCCAGCGTTACCGGTTATTAACGAAAACTGGGGTGTGCGCTCTGAGCAGCATGACATGATCCTGTCAGTGCAAAACCTTGCGGTGCATTTTACGACGCGACAAGGGTTGTTTGGGAGGACGCATAATGTGTGTAAAGCGGTGGATGATTTATCATTTAATTTGTTTAAAGGAAAAACGTTAGCCTTGGTAGGCGAGTCCGGGTGTGGTAAAACCACGGTGTCTAGAGTTTTGTTACGTTTGCAGGCGATGACCAGTGGTGCTGTTTATTTTCGAGATAAAAATATACAACACCTCGGCGGGCGCGCTCTACGTGATTTTCGTAAAAAAGTACAAATTATTTTTCAAGATCCATTTTCGTCGATGAACCCACGCATGACGGTCGGGGAAATCATTGCGGAAGGGATGCTTGCGCAAGGGATGCGATCGACAAAAATCCGTCATAAACAAGCGTTGTTATTAGAGCAAGTTAGTTTACCTCGCAATAGTTTGCAACGTTATCCACATCAATTCTCGGGTGGCCAACGTCAACGCATTTGTATCGCCCGGGCTTTGGCGACCGAGCCTGAGCTACTTATTTGTGATGAGCCTACGAGTGCTCTTGATGTCTCTGTCCAGGCGCAAATTCTTAATTTGCTGAAAATGCTTCAACATGAGTTTGGTTTATCGTATTTGTTTATTACGCACAACATGGGGGTGGTTTCATACATTGCCGATGATGTGTTAGTGATGCAAAATGGTCAAGCGGTAGAAACAGGACGTTGCCAACAAATCTTTGAACATCCTGCTCATCCTTATACTCGGCGGTTGTTAGAGGGGGTATTGACGATTTGAGGTCAATGGCACTACTTTATTATTAAGACCCCCTTAGAAAAAGGGGGGTTGGGGGGGATTTTTTACGATCCATCAAGATTAAGTTGGATTGTAATAAAACAATGAGATTTAAAAAATCCCCCCTAGCCCCTGAGGTATCGTCACCTTTTTTTGAACACTATTTTAGAACCAGAACGGGTGTAATACTGAACCGTTCGGACTGAGGAGGAGCACCGCGACGTCTCGAAGTCTTGGCGCCAGGACTTCGAGACGGCATAAATGCCTCCTCAGCCCGAACGGATCGGGGTAATTCTGATCAAAACCAAACAAACTTAGTTTTTTTTATCTAGAGTGCTCAAAAAAAGGTGACGATCCCT
>CANJFK010000073.1 GCA_947473535.1 Legionellaceae bacterium
ACGAGTTTTCGGCTTTTATGCTATCGCTTTTTTCGTTCATGACTTCGAAAAAAACTTGCAATAGAATAACTATTACGCGTCTTTTTCGAAGTCATGAACAAAAAAATCGAGTCGCCTAAAATACCGAAAACTCATTAGCGACAAGTATATCATCCTCAGATCAGGATTTTTTCTGTTATTCATAATGAACTCAAGGGTGGCGGCCCATTGGTCCTAAAGTGAATTGATTGCTTGTTTTGGATTTAGTATAAAGGGTTCGTTTGTTGTCCCTACGGCGTGATTTTGATCCACGGAATCCAGTCGTGAATTCTGTTTGGTATCCTTCATTAGTAGATAAACCAACAACGAGCAGGCGATGCAGCCAGTTACATACCAATAGAAACCGCTTTCCATCCCAATACTTTTAAACCACAATGCTACATATTCGGCGGTGCCACCAAACACGGAGACGGTTATTGCGTAGGGGAGGCCCACGCCTAGCGTGCGGATTTCAACGGGAAATAACTCGGCTTTAACCACGGCATTAATCGATGTATAGCCACTGACAATAACCAATGCCATCATGATGAGAGCAAATGCACCCCACCAGGTTTCAACGTGATTGAGCATGGTGAGAATGGGTACTGTACAGAGTGTGCCGAGAAGACCGAAGGTGATGAGGATGGGTCGCCGGCCAATTCGGTCGGATAATCCGCCAATGATGGGTTGTAATAACATGAAAACGAATAACGTCGCCGCTGAGATTTGAGTCGCTGCATTTTTACTCATGCCGGCACTGTTGATCAGGTATTTTTGCATATAAGTACTGTACGTGTAGAACGCTAGTGTTCCGCCCATGGTTAGGCCGACGACAATGAGGATTTCCTTGGGATATTGTAATAATACGCGTATTAGATTTGTTTTTGGTTTCGTTTTGGATTGTTCGACGAAGGAGGGCGTCTCTTGCATACCAAGGCGTAAATACATTGCGACAAGTGCAAGTACAGCACCAATTAAGAAGGGTATGCGCCACCCCCAACTCTCTAATTGCTCTGTCGTAAGAAACATCTGTTGCAGTAAAATTAATACCAGCAGCGCAAGTAATTGACCGGCAATCAGCGTCACGTACTGAAAGCTTGAAAAAAAGCCACGACGACCTTTGGTGGCCATTTCACTCAGGTAAGTTGCCGAAGTGGCATATTCACCACCCACAGACAAGCCCTGCAGTAGCCTAGCGACGATCAGAAGAATAGGGGCCGCTATTCCGATGGTCTCATAACTCGGCGTCAGCGCAATGATTAACGAACCTAGACACATGATTAACACCGACGTAATCAGCGCCTTTTTTCGGCCATTACGGTCCGCATAAGATCCCATTAACCAGCCACCAATTGGGCGCATAAAGAATCCAACTGCAAAAATCGCAGATGTATTTAAAAGTTGGGCCGTAAGGTCGCCATTTGGAAAGAACGATTTTGCAAAATAGATGGAGAATGCGGCATATACGTACCAATCATACCATTCGATTAGATTTCCTATCGATCCCCTGATGATCGATCGTAGGCGTTTTGATGTTGTCATCGCATCCGAAGAGCATTCTGAGCTTGGATTGTTCATGTTTTTTTATCTACTCCAGTACCAATAACTCGCCTGCTAAACTTGATCCTAAGTTCAGAACGTTAGACCAAGTGCTTATGGCACAAGGGCATCATCGTATCAGGTTTTTTTTATATAGTTTATCGTTCAGTCCAATTGAACAGATCCAAAATTTAGAGAGGCCTAAACCAATGGCACTACCTTAAGCTTTTTATCTAAAATTAACAATTAAATGTAGCCTGGATTACGCGACGCTTCATCCAGGCTACATCAAAATTTTGGCTTAAGGTAGTGCTATTGTAGGTCTAAACCTCTTTATCTTGCTGATAACTCGCATCAGCTTCCTTTGCTTTCCTACTGTTTTCCTCTAACTGTTGTTCGGTGAGCTGCTTTTGCCACATAATCAGCGCCTGTTGCTTATAATAATGAAGCCTGTTGATCAATTGCCCTAAATGATGAGCAAGCATCGGAAGCTTTGTTGGGCCAAAAACCAATAGTGCAATCAATGCGGTGAGTATTAGCTGCCCTGTGCTCATGATACTTTATCGTCATCCTCATTATTTAATGCTCGACGAAACTGTTTAACTGCTTGACCCAAGTCTGCGCCGATATTTTTTAATTTGTTCGTGCCAAATAATACAACAACAATGAGTAAAATTAATAATAGTGATAACGGACTAATACCACTTAATCCCATGTTAATCTCCTAACAATGATTGGAACGTCAATCAGATTATTACCGCATAAAGTATTGCAAAGAAACCACCCGCAAGAGCCGTTCCGAGCGCAATGCTTGCCAACGTGTCATGGCTTAGCCAATCAAAATAACTGATGCCGCTAAAGGCTAACATCACAACAAATACGCCAACACCGAAGCCATTGTACCAATTACCGCGTTTAAGCACGTTGGTGGACGAGGTTCGTGTCGCTTCTAATGCTTGCGTCTTTTGTTCCTTGCTCAGTAATAGTACATCATTTAGGAGGCGTGGCATATAGGGTAATTGTTCAATGAAAAAAGGAATATTGTCGCGCAAATGTTTAATTAATGCTTTCGGTCCTATTTGTTCACGTATCCATTTTTCAAGAAAGGGCTTGGCTGTCGCCCATAGATCAAGCTCCGGGTATAATTGGCGGCCTAATCCCTCAATAGCAAGTAGTGTTTTCTGTAGTAATACTAACTGTGGCTGTATTTCCATTTGAAAGCGACGTGCGACTTGGAACAACCGCAAGACAATCAAAGCGAATGATATATCTTTTAAGGGTCGTTCAAAAATAGGTTCGCAAACCGTCCGAATAGCACTTTCAAATTCGCTCAATCGCGTGTTGCGTGGGACCCAGCCAGATTCGACATGTAACTGCGCCACTCGACGATAATCACGGTTAAAAAAAGCCAGTAAATTTTCAGCTAGATAGCGTTTGTCATTGTCATCCAATGTTCCAATGATGCCAAAATCAATGCAAATATATTGTGGATTATTGGGATTTTGGAATGAGACAAAAATATTTCCAGGATGCATGTCGGCGTGAAAAAAACAATCGCGAAAGACTTGCATGAAGAAGATTTCAAGACCACGCTCAGCAAGTTTTTTGATGTTAACACCGGATGTTTTTAGCTGGGCGATATCCGCGACTGGAATACCGTAAATACGCTCCATGACGAGCACGTTCCGGTGAACATAGTCCCAGTAAATCTCTGGAATATAAAGAAGCGGGGAGTGGTGAAAATTACGCCGCAATTGCCCACCATTGGCTGCCTCGCGACGTAGGTCGAGCTCATCGAACAAACTTCGTTCAAATTCCTCAACAATTTCTTTTGGTTTGAGTAACTTGCCATCGGGCCAATACCGTTCAGCGAGGTTGGCAATTGTGCGCAGAATGCTCAAATCCTGTTCAATTAATTTTCGCATATTCGGTCGGATGATTTTCACCACGACATCCTCACCGCTTTTCAATGTTGCGGCATGGACTTGGGCAATCGACGCAGAGGCCAATGCGTGAGGATCAAACGATTCAAAGACTTCAAACGCTGAGCGACCAAACGTCTCTTGAATAATAGATAAAACTTTGTCGCAGGCAAAAGGCGGGACGTTGTCTTGTAATTTGCGCAATTCAGCTGCAATATCGACCGGTAAAATATCCGGACGGGTTGAGAGTGCTTGGCCAAATTTAATAAAAATGGGTCCTAATTCCTCTAGTGTTTTTCGTAATGCTTCACCACGTGTTAATTTTTCTCGACGGAACCAATTCCATGGATTAAGGTAGACTATAAAACGAAAAAAAGCGAAGAGTCGAATGGACACGAGCACTTGATCAAGGCCGTTTTTCGCCAAAATATAGTGAATATAAAGAAGTCGAAATAATTGTTTAACGTGTTTCATAATGAGCCAACAAGTGATTAACATGTGCGCTAAGGCGCTCGGCACGTAGAGAGAGTGTGTCAATATCACTGAAGAAATCGTCTATTTCTTCGCGAGGCGGAAATACACGTAACTCTTCTTGTAAATATTCCGATACATTGTGGCGCATGGACGTGCTTATTTGTCGTTTGAAGGCTAAGCCACGACGAAATAAAGAACCAATTTGGTATGCTACTACATCACCTGTGATATGAGCCAAGTGTCCTTCCCAATCAATATCAATTTCATCGAATAATTTTTTAACCTGTTGTCCCAGCTCAATATCACCAGACATCCGAATTTTATCATTAAATAGTGAGCGTACCTTAGACGCTGGCAATAGGCTCAAGCGAATCAATCCAAGCGGGCTACTGTGAATGATGGTGTCAGGGTTACCATCGTAACTGGCGTGTAGCTGTAGTTTTTGATCCGCAAAACAGATAAAAAAATGAACATTTAACGGTGTGATGATGATTTCCAGTACTTTGCCATGTAGTGCCTGGATTTTAAGTGGCATAGACTCGTCAAGCGCCAGTGCGTGATTAATTGCTTTTTGCAAGGTGAGTAAGGAGTATTTTTTTATCATAATGGTAATGGTCTCAATATTTATAGGCGATGTGTAAAGCAACGATGCCACCACTTAAATTATGGTAATGGCAATCTTCAAACCCCGCTTCTTCAATCATGGCTTTTAATTCGTCTTGCGTCGGATGCATACGAATCGATTCTGCAAGGTACTGATAACTCGCGGCATCTTGCGCGAATAATTGCCCTAGTTTAGGCAGTATGTTAAATGAATACCAATCGTACACGGGCTTTAGTCCAGGAAGTGTTGGCGTAGAAAACTCTAAAACCATCATTTTCCCACCTGGTTTACATACCCGGAACATCGACCGCAGTGCGGCGGGTTTATCCGTCACGTTACGCAAGCCAAAGGCCATCGTAATGCAATGGAACGAATTATCACTAAAAGGCAGTGTCTCCGCATTGGCTTGGACATAATTGAGGTTGCCATGAAGCCCTTCATCAAGTAAACGGTCGCGTCCAACGGCTAGCATAGCGGCATTTATATCAGCTAAAACAACATGGCCGGTCATGCCTACTTTTTTACACAATAAACGCGTTAGATCGCCACTACCACCGGCTAGATCAAGCACTGATTGTCCTGCTCGCACCTGGCTGAGTTCAATGGTAAAATATTTCCATAATCGATGAACGCCGACAGACATCAAGTCATTCATTAAGTCGTAGTTTTTGGCAACGGAGTGAAAGACAGCGTCAACTTTTTTTTCTTTTTCATCCCATGCTACGGATTGAAAACCGAAATGAGTGGAGTTTTCCTGCTTGGCCATTCTTCAATCCTCAAGATTTTTGTGCAGGTGCTGCTCCAACATCCGGCGTTTCATTTTCTAGATCGTCAGCCTCGGGATCCGGGTCTTCTTGTGTGTCAGCATCTAGGGTGTCAGGCTCGTCTCCGCTTCCTTCACCGGCGTTATTGATTGCTGGTGAAGATTCGGTTGGTGCAGGCTGTGGCATGGTCTTATTCACGTCATTGGTGACATTTGGGTTCAAGACTGGTGTCGTCGTGCTGGGAGTCACCTCTGCATGGGCAACGATAGAAGCACCAATTAATAGTGATAGGGTTAGGATAATTTTTTTCATTGGGCTCTCCAAATTATATAACGTCGTTCATAACCACGGGAAACGTCATCACTGAACGTAGTGAAGGATCTCATCGAAGCGGCACTATGCCTTGATTTGGTGATCCCTCACTACGTTTGGGATGACGTATTTTTCCGGGGCTATTGAGACGTTACCGAACTACATCATAAGTGTATAATTTATTAATGAACAATCGTCAAGATTTTTCCGCTAGTAGTTGTTGACAAGCGGCTAAATAAACCACTTCGTCCGGCATGCATTGGTTACGCTGCGCAAGCCATAAACACTCGCCAAGATGCTCCATGATTAAATGTTCGACCATTGAGACATCATTGTATTTATTGACGAGCTGTTGATAAATGGCTGTTATGCCAACCGGTCTGTTCGTGGCTAATTGGTCTCGAATCGCCAAATGTAGCCCCATGTGCAAAAACGGGTTGGATTGCCCTAATTCAGGAAAATAAGTTTGAGTTTGTTGTGTTGTATTGGCTTCAAGTAAGGCATGGTATTCCGGGTGCATTAGGATGACATCAACCAGTTGCTTTTCTAGCGCGAGCAAGGGTTTATTTTGTCGGTAATGATGCCAACTGGTATAAAATAGTTGTCTTGTGTCTTGAGTCTTGTCACCGTAAAACATGGTTGTATTCAGTTCC
>CANJFK010000074.1 GCA_947473535.1 Legionellaceae bacterium
AATATTACCTTATAAGAACGGTAGTGCCATATTACCGATGTTATTAGACACGCATGCGCCATTGGATTTAATTGTGATTATGCTGGGCACAAATGATATGCAAACATGTTACCAATTAACAGCTAAAGAATCTGCTCGTGGTTATGCGGTCATGTTACTCAACATTATGAAAAGTGCCGCAGGGCCAGCAGGACTCGCTCCGAAAGTATTGCTACTTGCTCCACCGTGGATACAAGCGCAAGATAAGCCTTTAACTGGAATATTTTTCCCCGTTGATGTGAACGACTCACAAAAATTCGCACAATATTACCAACAAGTGGCAGATGCCAATAATGTTAATTTCTTAGATACTGCAGCATTCTTACTTGCTTGCTCTGCTGATGGAGTACATTTAGATCTGGCAGGTAATGCCATCCTTGCTAAACATCTAGCACCCATGATTAAAGAAATTTGTGGCAAATAGGGAACAGTATTTTCGTAATTTTATGTTATAATGAAGATATGAGACCATTAATTGAAACAAACCCTTATTTAATCAATAAGGAACATCGAGAAACTTCCAATGCGCGCTCAGCAAGAACATCTTGCGGCGTTGAGGGCATAAAAGTTAAACCTTTTTCTAAAGGTCATGCTCAAGTGGATTCGTCTAGATCACAAAAAGTACTCGATAAGATTAAAACTCGTTTAAATCGTGATTAATTTAATTAGACCGCGCTAATGAGCCCGAAGAAAATAGTTTGAATTCTTTCGTAATTCCCACAAAAACCTTCATGAATTGAAATTATATAATCATCATATCCTGCCGGATTGATTGTTCTGTCGATTGGGGCGTAATTAATCATATCTTTGCCAGCTTGCAGTGCCATTAAATTTGCAAGCATGCGCGCAACTCGTCCATTTCCCTCGCGAAAAGGGTGGATAATAATTAGCTCCACATGCACAATTCCCAAAGCACTCGCTAGTTCCTGATCGCTGAAGCTGCAACATGGCGTGTATTTTCGTAAATATTTTGACTCTAAATCTGTCATGAGCTTTGAAATACGCTCTGGGTTTGCAAATGGGAATCCATCTTTGGTCATCATGACCGTTCTATATTTTCCTGCAAATGAATAAATACCGGCAAGCCATAACTCATGAATATTGCAAATGTCTTCGGCAAAAAATTGATGATTTTCATCATAGAGTCCAACAAGAGCTAAACCAGTCCGTACAAGTTCTTGCTCTTCAAGTTGCTCTATATCTTCACAATCTTTGACTCCAAGTAAGTTTTTTAATACGCTATCGTTTGAACCCGGCTCGTATCCTTCATCCTCTGGAACTGTATAACGATTGCTACTCATAATTCACTCAATAATGGCATAACTCATGTTTATTATTGTGCCGGCGCGTATGCACAATCTGTGGGCTACTTAACTCACTTATTCCAATCTCGTGATGATTATACTTAAATTTTCAACGCAAACACATCCGTACTGTGCGAAAACAAATGATGCTCACAAAGCATCTCAGTACCCTGTTTCTCATACATTCGATTCAACCCAGGTTTCGACGTAATAGTAGGGAGACATCCTGTTTTTGTATTCACGTACAAAAATCATCCTGTAGCTCGTTGTAACAACCACGCATGGCGTAAAGCATTAGTTAGGGCTGGCATTAAAGATTTTCGCTGGCACGATTTACGACATACTTGGGCAAGTTGGCACGTGCAAAATGGCACGAGCTTACAAGAGTTACAGCAATTAGGTGGTTGGTCGAGTTTTGAAATGGTATTACGTTATGCGCATTTGTCGAGTGATCATTTAAGACATGCGGCTGCGCGGGTACAAAAAAAACTTTGTTATCAACCGTAATTAGAAGCGAATTATTATGGAGTCATTTAAACTCCTTTCTAGCAAACCAACGAAATTTGATTTTTAAGTCACGTTTCGGGCACAGTGCCTTACGAGCATCGTAGATAATTCACGTAAGTCATTGATTATATGGTGCGCCCGGAAGGAATTGAACCTCCGACCCTTTGGTTCGTAGCCAAATACTCTATCCAACTGAGCTACGGGCGCATTATAATGTGGCGGAGAGAGAGGGATTCGAACCCTCGATGGGATTTTGTCCCATACTCCCTTAGCAGGGGAGCGCCTTCGACCACTCGGCCATCTCTCCGTTCAATGGAGGCGAAGTATAGCAGGTATTCTATTCCGGTCAACCACATGAACCGATTAAATAAAAAATTTATTTTCTCTCCAAAATTGCCAAAAAATAAGGATTACTGTTATCTTTAGCTATTCTATTTTTGGCAGATCCATTTTAAATTATGTTGGACTCGTTCAAAGACATATTGCGACCGTCAGCCTTACACGCATCAGGAGAAATAATGAAGCATAAATCAAATTTAAATGGAATGGCCGTCTATGTGGTCGACGGAAGCCGTACACCTTTTATAAAAGCCAAAGGGATTGGTCTTTTCAGTGGCGCTGATTTAGCCGTTGCTGCAGGTATGCCCTTGTTAAATCGTCAACCTTTTTCTCCAACTGAAATAGATGAAGTTATTATCGGTTCTGCTATGCCTGGGCCTGATGAAGCAAATATTGCACGGGTGATAGCGTTAAGGCTGGGCTGTGGTGAAAAGGTACCAGCGTTTACGGTCATGCGAAATTGCGCCTCTGGCATGCAAGCCATTGATAATGCAGCCATGCAAATTGCCAGTGGGCGTAGTCATTTAGTGCTAGCAGGCGGTACAGATGCGATGAGCCACGCTCCGCTGTTATTTAATCATAAAATGGCCGGCTGGTTGGGCCGATGGTTCGCGGCTAAAAATGTTCAACAACGATTGAGTTTAATGACTCAACTTAGACCCTCTTTCTTCGTGCCTGTTATTGCGTTGCTTCGCGGATTAACTGATCCAATTGTAGGTCTCAATATGGGGCAAACAGCGGAAAATGTTGCTTATCGTTTTAACATCTCTCGGGAACAAATGGATGCATTTGCTAATGAAAGTCATCATCGATTGACGGCCGCCTATGCTGAAGGACGAATGAGTGAAGTGGTTCCCATCATTGATGCAAAGGGTAACGTGCATACGCAAGACAATGGGATTCGACCCGATTCAAACATGGAAAACCTAGCCAAATTAAAGCCTTTTTTTGACAAAAAATATGGCATGGTAACCGCTGGTAATAGTTCGCAAATTACAGACGGTGCTTGTCTATTACTACTGGCTAGTGCAGATGCAGTTAAACAATATAATTTACCGGTTATTGGTAAAATTGTTGACTCACAATGGGGCGCGATGGATCCTGCTCAAATGGGGTTGGGCCCAGTACATGCTGCGACACCAATTATGCAACGCCAACACTTAAAACCAGATGACATTGATTGCTGGGAAATAAATGAAGCCTTTGCAGCACAAGTTCTCGGTTGTATGTCAGCATGGGATGACGACGATTATTGTCGAACACAGTTGGGATTAAAACAAGCAATGGGCTCACCACCACTATCGCGGGTTAACAAAGATGGGGGAGCAATCGCCGCAGGACATCCAATTGGAGCCAGTGGTGCGCGTATCGTCCTGCATGTATTGCAAGACCTGCAGCGTCATAATGGAACGCGAGGTATGGCTGCTATCTGTATTGGAGGTGGCCAAGGTGGTGCCATGTATTTGGAACGGTTTACTGAGGTGACAGCACAATGAAAAACTATAAACATTGGGAAATGCATACAGATACGGCGTTAATTGTTTGGCTAGGAATGAATCGCAACGACGCCGCAGTTAATACCATTAACGATGAAGTACTGGATGAGCTTAATAGTCTTTTACAAGAGATTGCTCAGATGCATGATGCAAAAGGTTTGATCGTTTATTCGCTAAAACAAAAAGGCTTTATTGCCGGCGCCGATGTTAATGCGTTCGCGCACTTTGAAAACCCTGCACAAGCTGTTGATTTTTTAAGAAAAGGTCAAGCTGTATTTACACGGCTAGAGCATTTGGTTATACCCACCGTTGCGATGATTGATGGTTTTTGTATGGGGGGTGGTTTAGAACTCGCTCTAGCATGTGATTATCGTATTGCGACCGATGACGCAGACACGCGCCTGGGTTTGCCTGAAGTCATGCTTGGCATTCATCCTGGCTGGGGTGGAACAGTACGTTTACCACGTTTAATTGGTGGTTTTCATGCACTATCAGAAATCATCCTAACTGGGGCTCCAATTGCGTCGAGCAAAGCAAAACAATTGGGCTTGGTTGACGACGTCGTGCCAAACCGGCAATTGAAGCGTGCAGCAATTTATTACATTACAAATAAACCGCCCAAACACAAGCCAAGTTTCTTAAAATCACTCAGCAATTATGCATGGGTTCGTATGTTAATAGCTAAATTATTACGCCGCGAAGTGACAAAAAAAATAAATCCACCTCACTACCCTGCCCCTTTTGCCGTGATTGATCTATGGGAAAAAGAAGGCGGATTTGATGAGCGAGCTTATTTAAAAGAAGCAGATTCCGTCGAGCAATTGGTATCTCAAGGTGATGTGGCGGCCAATTTAATTCGAGCCTTTTTATTGCGCGAGCGCATGAAAGGATTTGCCAAGGGTTGTGATTTTAAAGCCCAGCATGTACACGTGATCGGTGCCGGCGTGATGGGTGGCGACATTGCAGCATGGTGTGCTTTAAGAGGGTTACGCGTCACGTTACAAGATAAATCTTACGCTCAAATTGCACCCGCTATTGGTCGAGCGAATGTTTTATTTAATAAAAAATTACGTAAGCCACGTCTTGTTCAAGCAGCGATGGATCGATTAACTCCTGATCCTGATGGTCATGGGATAGCGCGTGCGGATGTCATCATTGAAGCTGTGTTTGAAAATTTAGAAGTAAAACAAATGATCATCAAGCAATTAGAAGAACGCGCAAAGCCTGAAGCGATTATTGCCACAAACACGTCAAGCATTCCATTAGATGAAATTAATCGAGCCATGAGTAAGCCACAGCGTTTGGTGGGTATTCATTTCTTTAATCCTGTCTCCAGAATGGAATTAGTAGAAGTAGTTAGTAGTACAAAGACATCAAAAGAAATAAGTCAACGTGCATGTGCGTTTGTAAACCAAATTGGGCGATTACCACTACCCGTTAAATCCAGCCCTGGTTTTTTAATAAATCGGGTGCTCATGCCTTATTTAATGGAATGCGTGCAATTGCTTGAAGAAGGTCATCCAGCAGAAGTCATTGATAATGCGGCTAAATCGTTCGGCATGATGATGGGGCCTGTTGAATTAGCTGACACCGTAGGCATGGATGTTTGTCTCGCTGTCGCTGAAAATTTAACAACACATTTTGGTGGCGCCGTTCCACAGAAACTCCGTGATATGGTTCAAGCAGGTAAACTAGGTCGAAAGTCAGGGGAAGGATTTTATCGTTATATCAAGGGCAAACCCATCAAGCAAAAAATTCAAAGTACTGGCCAAGATAAAGAAATTGCCCATCGTTTAATTCTGCGCATGGTGAATGAGGCAGCAATGTGTTTGCGTGAAGGCGTCGTTGCAGACGGCGATCTTTTAGATGGCGGGATGATATTTGCAACAGGGTTTGCCCCATTTCGCGGTGGCCCACTACATTATGCTAAGCATTTTGGTCATGACAAACTCAACGAGCTATTTGCTAAACTCGAGCATCAACATGGCGAACGCTTTAAATCAGATACAGGGTTATAGACGCACATGGGTCAAGAGAGTATGGGCCCTTTTCTTAAGGAAAATACATTGTTGTAGCCTGGGTGAAGGCAACGCCGTAACCCAGGATTCAATGCGTCGAACCTCATGGATTACACTGCGTTCCATCCAGGCTACGTGGGGTTATTATTCAAAAAGGCTTAAGTAAGTTGCCTTTTTCTCACACACAACCCCTATTACGCTCGAGCAAAAAATAGTTCGTCATCAGCTGTATTAAACAGTGGCGTGGGAGAACAAGGTTGATGTTTTTGAACAATATAACAATAAAAACCAGCAGGAAACGGCCAAAGCATTTTTCCCATTTCATTAAAAAATGAGAGCTTGTGTATCAGACACTCACTAGTCACAGGGGGAATATAATAAAAGCTATTCAACAAGCCTTGACTATAGCCACGCTGTGTCATGGCATGTTTTATCGACAACGATGAACTTAATGTTGCTGAAGCATCGCCAAAACATGCTAAACGCCCCCATCGTAAAGCCGCTCCCCAAAAACTCCATGGATTAATACCAAAAAAAATGATATAACCCATCGGTTTTAAAATTCTGTCAATCTCATC
>CANJFK010000075.1 GCA_947473535.1 Legionellaceae bacterium
GGATCAGGTAGATCATCAAAATGCTCTATCAAACTGCATGACATCAAATACACCTTTATTTTGTAAAATAAAGGTGTATTTGATCATAAATGGCTGTTAATTAAAAGATTTTGGTGATCTTTCCCTGCCATGCGTCGGCTCCCAAAGGAATTAATCCATATAATTTAATTGTTTTTACTAAGTGTTCATCCGATACCAGCCCAGGAAATCTGAAAAATACGGACGGCGTTTCACCGAATTCCAGTAGGTATTGTTCGGTTAATAATAGTTCAACATCCAGATTAGTTATTGGGTCGAGTAAAAAATTTTCTGAGTAGGGCTGATCTTTGTAAAAAAGATGGCTAAACGTGTGATTCGCCCATGTTATGGATAATTTAAGTTCTCTATTCATTTTTACAAGCCAATTAAATTCATTGGGATGGTCAATAAGCCAGATCCCGGAAATAGCCAATGTGACAGGTGTTGGTTTTCCAGTTTTGACTGATAGATCAACTAATTGTTGGAAAAACGCTTGCTCAAAGGGATTTGACGATGGGCATAAGTCAATCGTCAGTACTTGGGTAGGCGGCAAATTTTCAGTATGCGTTAGACCTTGATTTTCCAACGGATAGGGCGCGGCAGTCGAACGATTTAAGATTTGATAATAGGGTGTGCTTGTGACAAGCCAATGGGTTGAGTAGCCTGGTTTGTCTTTTTCTGCTTGGCCTCGTGGTAAAAAATCATGGATCGCAGCTACATTGGTTTGTAAATTCGCGGGATTGACGACAAGAAATGAGGGAATCGTATTCATTTTAAAAACACGAATGGCTATCATTAAACGCCCGTCTTTCTGGTATACGGGTAAAAATATACGTTGATAATGATCGACTTGATTCATTGCGAACATGTTTGTAGAACAAAGAATCGCTAGAAAGACAAAGCAAATAGCTCGTTGTTTTAGTAAAGGAAACAGAATGGTTTTCATTTTCATAATTTAATCCTGTTCAAATGATGACTTAATGTCGTCGATCGTAGCGTCAATCCTAGCTTGTAATAAGTGATCTTTTACAGCAAGTGTTTTAGCCTGTTTTAATTGGTTGAGCGCAGTCCGCCGATCACCTTGAAGTAAGTAGCAATGAGCTAGCGTAAAATAGGCGTAGTCTTTGCGGTGGCTTTCGGCTTGTGCCCGAGCTAACTGTTGGCACATTGGTAGATCATTTTGGAAGAGTCGGCTGCCCTTTAGCAAGACACTTGCGGCTTGCTCTGGTTTGTATACGGCCATCAATCCTTGTGCGTACTCTAAAATGGTTGCGTAATTACCCGGGTGATTTGCTGCCAATTCTTTTAATCGATTGATGGCAGTGGCATAGCGATGGTTTCCAATTTCTGCTTGTGCCATGGCAATCACAAAAAATAAGTTGTTATCATCTTGGCGCAATAATGGTTCCAATCGATTTTCTGCTTGTTGATACTGATTGATATTCAATAATGCTAATACATAGCCATACTGACAAATATAATTATTATTGTTGTTAGGACATTGTTGTTGGTAATACTCAATCAATTGCTTACTATCCGTGGCAACCGTTGTACGAATTAACTCTTTAAATAACCGATACTCTAAATTATCAGGATAGTTCTTTTTTTCAAGATGTAAACTTCGGTTTTCAGCTTCAGCAATGCGATCCTCATCCATTGGGTGAGTACGTAAAATAGCTGGTATATTATCGGTGTAATAATAACGGGAATTTTGCTGCATTTTTTTGAAAAAGCTAGCCATGCCTCTTGGATCAAGTCCTGATTTAATGAGCATATCAATACCGATCCTGTCGGCTTCCTTTTCATTTGATCGAACAAAATTGACACTATCTTGGCTAAAACCACTCATGGAGCCCATGAGTGCGCCGGTACCTATTGCTGGATTTAGAACACCTAACGCAATCGAGGCAAGCATGCTGGCAAGCATAGGGATGCGCATTTGCTTTTGATGCTCAATCATCCGGTAAAGATGATGCTGACGCACGTGGGACATTTCATGCGCCATAACAGCGGCGAGTTCACTCTCATTTTCTGTGGCAAGAATAAGTTGCGAATTAACGCCGATATATCCTCCAGGCCCTGCAAATGCATTTATTTCATTGGAGTTAACGATGAAAAAATAAGGTTGTACAAGTTCGCCATGTTGCGCTAATTGTTTTGCCAAATGGTTGATATATTGGCTGGCTAATGGATTACGGATGACACTGTCGGATAGGTTTATTTGTTGAATAAATTCTTTCTCTAATTGTTCTAGCTCGTCATTAGAATAGGGTGAAAAAGCCCATGAGATAATGGGTAATGTCAACAGAAACAATGGCACGAAGCATCGTTGCCAATTGAAATTTAACCAAATATATCGGCATAACAAGGTCATTGGGCTACTCAAAAATTGAATAATTTGTTATCATGCGCGCATCATTTTAAATGTATGGTTCGACTATGCACGAACAGTTTCTGCTTGCCGCATTGGATCAGGCTTGGCTTGGGCGCGGTATTTGCGCGCCAAATCCTAGCGTGGGTGCCGTTGCAGTTCAAAACGATATGATTATAGCACAAGCCTGGCATCGTGGTGCAGGTACGCCTCATGCCGAGCAATTATTGGTAACACAGTTCCCTAAAAATCTGCCTGACGTTACCGTGTATGTTACGCTAGAGCCATGCAATCACTGGGGTAAAACACCGCCCTGTGTGGAGGTTCTTATACAACATGGTATTCAACGGGTAGTCTATGCTTATGCAGACCCACACCCTGTTGTGGCTGGAAAAAATACACCGGCTTTGTTAAGGGCACAGGGACTTGAGGTTGTGAATCATCCATTGCCTGCGATCACTCGTTTTTACCAAAGTTACCGTCACTGGTGTTTAACGAATAAGCCGTGGGTCAGCGTTAAAATAGCGCAAACATTTGACGGTAAGTGTGCTGGGAATAACAATGAACGTGTTTATCTATCGAATGCGTCATGTGCTGAATTTACTCACCAACAGCGTATGCATAGTGATATCATTCTCACGACAGCTCGTACGGTAAATCAAGATGACCCGCTGTTAAATAGTAGGTTACCTGGTATGATCGCTGCCAAACCAGTGGCTATAATTGATGCTCGTTTAACACTTAATCCACGTGCGAAGGTACTGACTACAGCAACGCATTGTCACATTTATCATGATGCTCATGTTCCCGCGGTTCAACAACCGAATTGTACTTTTTATGACGTCGATGCGGCGGCAGGACAACTGGATTTAAATGCAATAATATCCCATTTAGGGCGTCTGGGTTATCATGATGTGTGGGTAGAGGCTGGTGGCGGATTGTTTAGTGCGTTGCATCATGCCCAATTGGTGAACAGAACCTACATTTATGTTGTGCCGAGTATTTTAGGTGATGCCGCAACCCCTGTTTATCGAGGGATAAACCCGTTTGAAAAGGCGCATTCAATCGCATGGCTTGCGATGGACGACAATATGATGGCTATTCTAGATTGGCAGGATAATTAATGTTTACTGGTTTAATTGAGCAGCAAGGCGAGGTCCTCGCTAATCGTGAGGGTGAGGTCGCTAATCGGTTGTTGATTCATGCCGATTTTAAACAGTTAACGGCCGGGGAAAGTATTGCGGTGAACGGCGTCTGTTTAACGTTATTGCCGGAACATGAACAGGGATTAGCGTTTGATGTGTCACCTGAAACATTACAATTAACGAATCTTGCTCAGCTTCGTCCCGGTGATAGTGTGAATCTTGAACGTGCGATGCTTGCGACAACGCGTTTTGGTGGGCACTACGTGAGTGGTCACGTTGATACGACTGCGCGCGTTCAAGCGGTGTCTGTTGTGGATGAGTATATTGAAATGATGATTGGTGATTTCCCGGCGATGGCTAACCAATACCTTCTTCCCAAAGGTAGTATTACGCTTCAGGGCGTAAGTTTGACCATTAATGAAGTACAGGATGAATCCATAAAGGTGATGCTGGTACCTCATACCCTGGCTAATACAATGTTAGGGACATGTTGTGTGGGCGATCGTTTGAATGTTGAGTTTGATTATATAACTCGTATAGTGGCGCATCAATTAAGGTTAAAATAAATATGAGACATCTTTTTGCTCCGATTGAGCAGGCAATTGCTGAGATCCAAGCGGGTCGTATGGTGATACTAGTTGATGATGAATCCCGTGAAAACGAAGGTGACCTCGTGATTGCGGCAGAACATGCGACTGCTGAAACGATTAATTTCATGTCGAGATTTGGGCGGGGGTTGATTTGTTTACCGATGATTGGTGAATTGATCGATAAGTTGAATTTACCGATGATGACGAGTTGTAACCGTTCTCCTTATGGTACTGCATTTACAGTGTCGATTGAAGCCGCGAAGGGTGTCTCAACGGGTATTTCGGCACAAGATAGAGCACACACGATCCAAGTGGCTATCGATCCTGCGAGTGGGCCCACTGATATTGTTTCACCAGGCCATATGTTTCCTTTGCGTGCATGCCCGGGCGGTGTTCTTGAGCGAACTGGGCAGACTGAGGGAAGTGTAGACCTGATGAAGCTTGCAGGTCTCTTGCCTGCCGCGGTAATTTGTGAAATAACAAATGACGATGGTACGATGAGTCGTCGTGATCAACTCGCCGTATTTTCACGTGAGCACGGTATATCCATTATAACCATCAACGATTTAATTGAATATCGCATTCGCCATGAGACGCTGGTTGAGCCGATAGCCACGACTCGTATTCCGTTGCACCGCCACGGTGATTTTTCCATGACGTTGTTCTCCAATCAGATTGATAAAGCCGAGCATTTTGTTTTGGTTAAACCCCCCTTGGTTAGCAATCAAGTGCCATTGGTACGCGTGCACTCAGAATGTATTACGGGTGATGTGTTCGGGTCTTGTAAGTGTGATTGTGGCTTGCAATTAGAAAAGTCGTTGGAATTAATTGCCGCCGAAGGGGGGGTGTTTATTTATTTGCGCCAAGAAGGGCGAGGTATTGGCCTTGCAAATAAATTAAAAGCATATTCTTTGCAAGAACAGGGTTATGATACAGTGGAGGCGAACCTGCAACTCGGTTTACCTGTCGATAATCGAAGTTATGCCATTGCCTTTCAAATATTAAAACATTTGGGTATTGATGTCGTCCGGTTGTTAACGAATAACCCACACAAAATTGCGGCAATAGTGCAATATGGTATAACAATCAGTGAGCGTGTGCCTTTATTGATACAGCCAACGCAAGAAAATAGCGTTTATTTAAAAACAAAACAAAACAAACTGGGCCACTTTTTGGCCATGCCCGCCGGGAATAAAGAGACAGGTGGTTCATTTGGAGAGTAGGTATGATGCATATTAAAGCGCTTCCTAGCGAAAAACAGGATTCATTTCCAATCGCTATTATTGTTAGTGTATTTAATCGTGAAATAACCCAAGGGCTTCAGGACGGTGCTATTAATCGTCTATTGGCCTGTGGGTTTGAAGCTCAGGATATCACCGTGATAGAAGTACCAGGGGCGATTGAAATTCCTTTAATTGCAAAACGATTGGCTAGGAAAAAACAATACAGGGCTATTATTGCTTTGGGTGCCGTGATTCGCGGAGAAACTAGTCATTATGATTATGTTTGTCAGCAAGTCAGCGATGGTTGCCAAAACGTTGCTTTGGAATTTGAAATTCCCGTTATTTTTGGTGTTTTAACCACCGAAAATCAGGCGCAAGCTTGGGATCGAATTGGTGGCAAGCAGGGGCATAAAGG
Organism: Legionellaceae bacterium; assembly: GCA_947473535.1. Lineage (GTDB taxonomy): Bacteria > Pseudomonadota > Gammaproteobacteria > Legionellales > Legionellaceae > CANJFK01. Next base: position 5,763 of record CANJFK010000075.1, read on the forward strand.
GGTTGAGGCGGTTGATTGCGCGTTGGCCATACACAATATTCTTCAACAATTATAACGGCGCTATCTATGACAAATTATATTTTCGTTACCGGTGGTGTGGTTTCTTCATTGGGTAAAGGTATTACTGCTGCATCACTAGCGGCCATTTTAGAAGCGAGAGGCCTTCGCGTCACATTGATTAAGCTAGATCCCTATATTAATGTTGATCCAGGCACGATGAGTCCGTTTCAACATGGAGAAGTGTTTGTCACTCAAGATGGTGCTGAAACTGATCTTGACCTGGGGCATTATGAGCGATTTGTACGCACTACAATGACAAAGCTCAATAATTTCACCTCTGGAAAAATTTACGAAAATGTCATTAAAAAAGAGCGTAGAGGTGATTATTTAGGCGGAACAGTGCAGGTGATTCCTCATATCACGAATGATATAAAGCGATGCATTAAACTTGGTGCAGATGGGTTTGATATCGCGATGGTGGAAATTGGAGGTACTGTCGGCGATATCGAGTCCTTGCC
>CANJFK010000076.1 GCA_947473535.1 Legionellaceae bacterium
ATTTGTTGTGTCAAGTGATCATTGAAACCCCGGTGAGCCTGCTACGTGAGCAAAAAGAGTTGTTAACACAGTTTCAAGAATCGCTTAATAATAGCAAGAGTGCACATTCGCCTCGATCAAGCACATGGTTTGCTGGTGTTAAAAAATTTTTTGAGGATATGAAATTTTAATGATAAACACGAAGCCTGCAATTTTAGTCCTTGCTGATGGCACTGTTTTTGAAGGGGAATCCGTCGGAGCCAGTGGTGAAAGTGTAGGTGAGTTAGTTTTTAATACAGCGATGACGGGTTATCAAGAAATGTTGACGGATCCGTCGTATGCGCGTCAAATTGTCACGTTAACTACAGCACATGTAGGTAATACGGGCTGTAATCAAGCGGATATGGAATCGTCCAGAGTATGGGCCGCTGGCTTGGTTATGCGCGATTGTGCACGGCTGCATAGCAATTATCGTGCTGAACAATCATTAACTGACTGGCTAAAAAAATACGGTGTTATTGCTATTGCTGGCATTGACACACGCCATCTGACTCAGCGTCTGCGTGAAGAAGGCGCTATTGGTGCATGTATCAGCACGAATGTGACTCAAATTAAAGAAGCGCACGCGCTTGCTGCATCATTTCCAGGTCTTGCTGGTGTTGATCTAGCAAAGGTAGTGACTCGTCAAACCATTGAGCGGTGGCACGAAGGGCAAGGCGCATGGGCGCTTGAGTCAAACCCGCTGCAATATCATGTGGTTGCCTATGATTTTGGTGTGAAACACTCCATTTTGCGTATTTTGTATGATTTGGGCTGTCATGTAACCCTTGTGCCTGCGGAAACGTCGGCTGAAGATGTCATGGCAATGAGCCCTGATGGCGTTTTTCTGTCAAATGGCCCCGGTGATCCAGAAGCCTGTGATTATGCTATTCAAGCGACACAAGCGTTTTTAGAGGCGAATGTGCCCGTATTTGGCATTTGTTTAGGGTTTCAAATTTTGGCATTAGCTTGTGGGGCCAAATCGTTGAAAATGAAGTTTGGACATCATGGTGCAAATCACCCCGTGATTGAAGTCAATGGGCAACAACGAGTTTTTATTACCAGTCAAAATCATGGTTTTGCGATTGATGAAGCAACGTTGCCCGATTATTTGGTTGCCACTCATCGCTCCTTGTTCGATCAAAGTTTGCAAGGTATTATACACCAACACAAACGCGCATTTGGTTTTCAAGGTCATCCTGAAGCAAGTCCAGGGCCACATGATATTGAGATTATTTTTAAACAATTTATAGAATTGATGACACCTACAGGAGCGTATAAGTCGTGAAGAATGCCTATGTTTTTACGTCAGAGTCAGTTGCGGAAGGGCACCCTGATAAGATTGCAGACCAAATATCTGATGCGATTTTGGATGCAATATTAGCGCAAGATCCAAGAGCACGAGTGGCCTGTGAAGCCTTTGTCAAAACAGGCATGGTTTTGGTCGGTGGAGAAATTACGACAAGTGCTTGGGTTGATGTTGAAGAAATTACTCGAGGTGTAATCAAAGATATTGGTTATAACAGTTCAGCCATGGGTTTTGATTGGGAATCTTGTGCCGTCTTATCAGCCATTGGCAAGCAATCTGTTGATATTGCCCAAGGTGTTGATAACCAGCAAACCAAGATCTTGGGTGCTGGCGATCAAGGCATGATGTTTGGTTATGCCACGCGTGAGACGGATGTTTTTATGCCTGCGCCAATTGCCTATTCGCACCGCCTCATGGCACGACAAGCAAGCCTGCGTAAAAATGGTACGCTGCCTTGGTTGCGTCCGGATGGAAAATGTCAATTAACCTTAAATTATGAAGACGGCAAACCTGTTTCTGTGAATACCGTGGTATTTTCAACGCAGCATGCGCCAGAGATTAGCCATAGCGACTTGAGTGAGGCTGTACGTGAGGAAATCATTAAAGCGGTTATACCGGCTGAATGGTTAACGCCACAAACACGTTATTTTATTAATCCAACCGGTCGATTTGTGATTGGCGGCCCGCTGGGCGATTGTGGGTTGACCGGTCGAAAAATTATTGTTGATACATACGGTGGTATGGCTCGCCATGGTGGTGGATGTTTTTCTGGAAAAGATCCGTCAAAAGTTGATCGCTCGGCGGCATATGCTGCACGACACGTTGCTAAAAATTTGGTTGCAGCTGGTATTGCTGATAAATGCGAACTACAAGTTTCTTATGCCATTGGTATTGCTGAACCGACCTCTATTCATATAGAAACCTTTGGAACAGGCCATTTGGCTAGTGCGGAAATTATTGACCTAATCCATACTCACTTTGACTTGACGCCACAAGGCATTATTGATCACCATGACTTACTCCGCCCTATTTATCGGCAAACCGCAACGTATGGTCATTATGGTCGTGATGACTTGCCTTGGGAACGCTTGGATAAAGTATCGGAATTACGTAAAGCAGTATCTATATAAGGAATTCTAATGTCAGCCATGAATGAAATAGCAACTAACAAGTCAGTGAAGCACGCTGTAACAGCCGAGCATGATTACAAAGTAGCAGATATATCACTTGCTGCTTGGGGCCGTAAGGAAATCGCGATTGCTGAAACGGAAATGCCTGGATTAATGGCACTTCGTCAAGAGTTTGGCGCACAAAAACCATTGTGTGGAGCCCGCATTGCAGGTTGTTTGCACATGACCATTCAAACGGCAGTATTAATTGAAACATTGATCGCTCTGGGGGCATCTGTTCGGTGGTCATCTTGTAATATTTTCTCCACGCAAGACCATGCGGCAGCAGCGATTGCTTACGCAGGTATTCCAGTTTTTGCTTGGAAAGGCGAAACAGAAGAGGATTATTGGTGGTGCGTTGAGCAAACGTTACGAGGAGCCGATGATTGGGCACCCAATTTGTTACTGGATGATGGTGGTGATTTGACACAAATTATTCACGATAAATACCCGCAAATGTTGCCAGCGATCAAAGGCGTTTCAGAAGAAACAACAACTGGTGTTGCTAGACTGTATGAAATGGCAAAAAAAGGGCAGTTAAAAACGCCCGCTATCAATGTTAATGATGCAGTAACAAAATCAAAGTTTGATAATCTTTATGGTTGTCGTGAGTCCTTACTGGATGGCTTAAAACGTGCAACGGATGTGATGATCGCGGGTAAATCTGCACTTATCCTCGGGTACGGTGATGTTGGTAAAGGTTGCGCGCAGGCATTGCGTGGTCAAGGCGCACGTGTTTCGATTGCTGAAATTGATCCTATCTGTGCATTGCAAGCGTCAATGGAAGGCTATGCTGTCGTGACGCTGGATGATGTCGCAGAAGATGTTGATATCTTAGTCAGTGCGACAGGCAACCATCATGTAGTGACTCACGCCCATATGCTCCGCATGAAAAACCAAGCTATTCTTTGTAATATAGGCCATTTTGATTCTGAGATTGACATTCAAAGCCTTAGACAATACGAATGGAATACGATTAAACCACAAGTTGATCATGTGATTTTTCCTGATGGTAAGCGCATTATCGTATTAGCTGAGGGACGACTGGTTAATTTGGGTTGTGCTACAGGCCATCCAAGTTTTGTTATGTCAGCTTCTTTTACTAATCAAGTACTTGCACAAATAGAATTATTTCAGCATGCAGAAAATTATGAGAATCAAGTTTATGTATTGCCTAAACACCTTGATGAAAAGGTAGCAAGATTACATTTGGCACGCGTCAATGCCAAGTTAACTCAACTGACACCAAAGCAAGCGGATTATCTTGGTGTTCATGTGGATGGGCCTTATAAGCCAGATCATTATCGTTATTGAGGACCTGCGCGTTCAGTGTAGGTTGGGCTAGGACCCAACCACGCGCCCTAAGTCTTGCTATATGACGGTTATATTTTGACGTTAAAACGCTTTGTTTCTAACCTACTTTGATCTTTAAGCCGGCTTCCAAAAATTTCGTGATAATTTCTGCATTCAGTTCACTTGTAATAATATGCTTAACATCCACATCTTTAATAACACACCAAAGATCCAGTAACGCACATTGCATACCTGATGCTAAAAGTGACAATTCAAATAACACGATGGGTTGATTGGGCGGTGTTTGGAGCACATTTGGATTTTCCTGTGCAATTTGAAGCAACAATTTTTCGGCAAGTTTTAGGTCGCCGATAGACTCTAACGTAATTTGGATATTAATTCGCCATTGCTTGTCATGGAAGGTGTAATTATTAAGCGCTTGGTTAATTAAAATCGCATTTGGAAAAATGACATTTGATTGTAATAACGTTGTCATTTGAGTGGAGAAGAGTCCTATCTTCTTTATATAGCCTTCCGTGAGATTAATGACAACATGATCACCTATCTTAACCGGTTTAGTGATTAACAGGATGAGGCCACTAACAAAGTCACTCGCAAGATTTTGTAAACCAAACCCAATACCAACTGATAGCGCTCCGGCAATCAACGCTAAACGTGAGAAATTAACACCAGCAATAAGTAGTGCAATTAATAAAGCGACAGAAAACATGAGGTATGTAATCAAGGCGGCAACGGTTGCTTGTCTATGTTTTTCGCCTTGAAACTGCGTCGTGTTTGATGCGAAAACAGCGAATGCTCTGCCACATAAGAGAATGACGCAAAATACATTGGCTGCATGTAATAGTCTTGAAGGATAAATTGTTATGCCAATCATTTCAAAACCGTTCTGAAAAGTGGATAGTGCAGTGTGTATTTTCTAGCTTGATCGACCCCACATTTCCATTAAACCAAAGTAAAACGCTGCAATTAGAGGTGCATTTAAAAGGACGCGTAACACGGAAAGCTCAATTAATTTTTTATGTATGTTCACGCCTAAAATAGCGTGGATTTTTTGGGAATATTTATTCTTTGGGTTGCTAATTTGTGCAAATTTGTTTCCAATGTATCGACTGATTTCAAATGCAATAATCACTACGACAATCGTTGAAAAAACATTTATTACCAATAGCGTTCCGACATAATAATACCCTAACCATGTCATGATAATAACAGTGGCAAAAAAGACAAATAAACTATTTTTCGATAGCATTAATTGTGATTTAGATAATTGATACTTAAAAAAATCAAGCTTAAAAATCGGCCACAATAAACCAATAAACGAAAGATTTAATAATGTGAGATAGATTGTTTTTAAAAGTTGATTGAGTTGAATGGGTAGTTGTTGGCTATCTAAAATATAGCTATAGGCAAATCCAGTAAAGATTAACGTGGTCAGTATGAGCATTCGTTTAAATTGCAGGGTGGATATTTGCTCACCATAAGCTAAAAAAGCAATATAGAGTCTTGCGATAACCACCAAGTATATTCCCCACTTAAGACCTAAAAATTCGAAAGGAAGGGTCGCATGGATAATAAAGCGGAAATAAATAGTGAATGTGGTCAGTAGAGCTGTTGTAATAACAACATACAAATTAAATTTATTCATGGTAGATTCAATGCTTTCAATTTTTATTTTTTTGATAATTAAATAGTATAGTGCAATGACGGTTAGCAAGTAGAATAATGCATAAATAAGCTTGTTTATACTGAGTTTATTGATGCTACTTAATTGATATAATACACTGGAATGTAGGTTCACATTAAATAGTGATGGATAATTTAATGTTTCCCATAGAATGGGTGTTCTTTTTAGTATTTGAACACTACTTTCTTGTATTAGATGGGCTTGAACCGTTGCGAGTATTTCTTGCGATCTGTAATCATAAAAATCATAATCAACAGCCATTTTCTGATAACTTTTCTTTTCATCTTGTAGGTAGTCATTGCGCGATGAATCCAGCTTTAATTCGGCTGAAATTGTTGAGTTTTGTAGGATATCGTTAATTTTACGAATTCGCTCATAGCTATACGTCAAACAATTTTCAGCCCGTTGTTTAAGTGACGTAATGTCCTTTGTTATGGCCATTAATGCTTCAAATTGATGGAGTCCCTTCGAAAGTTGTTCATTAGCGTCCAGTAACTGTTTGTTTGCTTGTTCTAAATTAAATCCATTGCATGCAGGAGTTGTTATGTCTGCGGAAGCAACCGATAAGATTAATGTTGCAATGCTAAAAAAGATAATCTGAATAAATTTCATCATATCCAACCTGGTCATGAATCGATATCGAATTTACGTCTATATGAGTATAAAGTGGACCCCGTCGATGAGACAGTAAAACCTTAAATCTTAGATAGTGTCCAATTATTGGAACACCGAGGCATTGTCTCTGATGACAGGCTACCTGAAGAGAAAGCGGTGTCAATGAG
>CANJFK010000077.1 GCA_947473535.1 Legionellaceae bacterium
AACCGGTAGTCATGGTAAACATGGTTTGGCCTTGCTGCTTGGCTCCACAGCTGATGCAATTTTACATGGCGCTTGTTGTGATATATTGGTTGTTCGTCCAGCGAAGAAAGCGTAACGTCCTGCCACGATGTCCCGCGGTTGATCCGCGGGATCAAGCGTTCTGGCGCGATCCTCCAGTAAATCCCAAGTAAATGTTCGCAATCATGCGTTTAACCAGTATAATCCTCAATTTGTTTGATTAAATTAATCGATATGAAGTTATTGCGTGGTTTTAAAGAAATTGCCGAACTGAATCTTGGCACTGTTGCGACGATTGGTAACTTTGATGGTGTACATCAAGGCCATCAAGCGTTACTGGCATCATTGCGCGTGGAGGCATCTCGATTGCAATTGCCGATGGTGGTTGTACTATTTGAACCTCAACCGAGTGAATTTTTTCAAGGTTTGCACGCACCAGCAAGGCTTTCTCGTCTGCGGGAAAAATTAGATATACTCCGTCAATGTGGCGTTGATTACGTTTATTGTTTAACATTTGACCAACAATTGGCGAATAGGCTACCTACTGAGTTCGCCGAACATATTATTTTTTCATTGCTTCGTGTGAAGTATTTGTTGATTGGTAATGATTTTCGTTTTGGCCGTGATCGCATGGGTGACGTTGCTCTTCTGGATAAACTAAGCCATAAATGGTCATGTGTTGTGAAAACGCGCACTGATTATCTCATCAGGAATGAGCGAGTAAGCTCTACGAAGGTAAGACAAGCGTTACAGCTTAGCCAATTTGAGGACGTCAATACATTGTTGGGTCGGCCATATAGTATGTGTGGGCGCGTTATTCATGGGGATGCCGTTGGGCGCCAATGGGGCGTGCCTACGGCAAATTTGAGTGTGCACCGTGATCTGCTGCCTTTGAGCGGGGTATTTTGTGTACAGGTGGTACGTGACGACAAATCACGGTTGACTGGCGTCGCCAACTTAGGTACTCGGCCAACGGTGGACGGCAGTAAAAACAGGCTTGAAATTCATTTATTCGACTTTGATGAATCAATTTATGGCGAGCGGTTACAGGTGTTTTTTTTACACAAGTTGCGAGATGAAATTAAGTTTTTATCCGTGGACGTTTTAATTGCGCAGATACATAATGATGTTGCAGCGGCAAAAACCTATTTTAAGAGTAATCCTAATGGCAGACTATAAAGATACATTAAATTTACCCAATACATCCTTTCCTATGAAGGCAAGTTTGGCGCAGCGTGAGCCGCAAATGCTAGCTGAATGGCAAGCGAATGGCGTTTATGAAAAAATTCGCGAGGCACGGGCAGGCGCAAAACGATTTATTTTGCATGACGGCCCCCCTTATGCAAATGGCCATTTACATTGCGGACATGCGCTGAATAAAATTTTGAAAGACATTATTGTTAAGTCAAAGTCGTTTAGTGGTTATGATGCACCCTTTGTGCCTGGTTGGGATTGCCATGGGTTACCGATTGAGCTCAATGTTGAGAAAAAAATAGGGAAAGCAGGCGTAAAAATTAGTCCGAGTGAGTTTCGACGAACTTGTCGAGACTATGCGGCGAGTCAAATTGATATACAGCGTGATGAATTTCAACGCTTAGGTGTCTTTGGCGATTGGCAGAACCCCTATGCCACCATGGATTTTAGTTATGAAGCGAATATTATTCGTGGTCTAGCTAAAATTATAGAGAATGGCCATTTGCAACAAGGGTTTAAGCCCGTGCACTGGTGTATCGACTGCGGCTCTGCACTTGCAGAAGCGGAGGTTGATTATGAAGAAAAAACATCTCAATCCATCGACGTTGCTTTTTATGCGGAGGATCCTCACGCATTCCTAGCGAAAATGCAGATTAACGCGCCAGAAAAACCATTGATTGTACCTATCTGGACGACAACGCCATGGACATTGCCTGCCAATGAGGCGGTTTGTTTGCATCCCGATCTTCACTATGTGCTGGTCGATGCGGGCGATCGTTATTTTATTATTGCTTCAGATTTGGTCGAATCAATTTTATCACGTTATGGAATAACTGTTTCAACCGTTTGTGGTTCGGTACAAGGTCAGGCGTTAGAACATTTACTCGTCAAACATCCTTTATACGAGCGACTAGTGCCTATTGTGATGGGTGAGCACGTGACGACTGATTCAGGAACAGGTTGCGTTCACACAGCGCCTGCACATGGACCTGACGATTACGTGGTCGGTAAGGCTTATCATTTACCTTTAATTAATCCTGTGTTAGCGAATGGTTGTTTTGCTGCGGATGTGCCGTTGTTTGCTGGTCTACCGGTATTAAAATCAAATGAGCGCATTATGGACGTTTTGCGTGATCATAACGTGCTGTTGCATCATGAATTATTACGTCATAGCTACCCCCATTGTTGGCGGCATAAAACCCCAATGATTTTTCGAGCTACCCCGCAATGGTTTATTTCGATGGATAATAATGGGTTACGTGAGGCCTTGATTGCACAAATTAATACGGTAACCTGGATGCCCGATTGGGCAAAAGCGCGCATTACTGATATGGTTGTAAATAGGCCGGACTGGTGTGTTTCAAGGCAGCGAGCGTGGGGAACACCCATGCCACTGTTCATTCATAAAACTACGCGTGAACTGCATCCGAATACAGTGGCGTTAATTGAGCAGGTCGCTAGACTGTTCGAGAAGCAGGGGATTGATGCCTGGTTTGAATTGGATATCGCCGCGTTGTTGGGCAGTGACGCCGAGGATTATGAAAAAAGCAGTGACACATTAGATGTTTGGTTTGACGCTGGCTTATCTCACTATTGCGTGCTCAACCAACAGCGTGGTGGATTGAATTTTCCGGCTGATGTTTATTTTGAAGGCTCCGATCAACACCGTGGTTGGTTTAATTCTTCGTTAACAACGTCCGTTGCTATCTATGGCGTGCCACCTTATAAAACAGTATTAACACATGGTTATACGGTTGATGCGGAGGGCAAAAAGCTTTCCAAATCAAAAGGCAATTATGTTGCTTTAGATAAATTAATTAGTCAGCATGGTGCCGATATTTTGCGTTTATGGGTCTCGTCAACGGATTATCGCAATGAAGTAAGTATTTCAGATGAAATTATTAAACGTAACGCTGATGCTTATCGACGCATTCGCAATACCTCGCGCTTTTTGCTAGCCAATTTATTTGATTTTGTACCTGAACGAGATTGTTTGCCGGTGGAAAACCTGGTGGAACTCGACCGATGGGCAATTAAGCGTTGCCAACAGTTACAAGATGATATAGTGAGCGCGTATGAACATTATAATTTTCATATCATTTATCAAAAAATTCACAATTTTTGCGCGGTTGACATGGGTAGTTTCTACCTGGATATTATTAAAGACAGGCAATATACCACGTCCGTTATGAGCACTGCCAGGCGATCCTGCCAAACTGCAATGTACCATATTGTTCACGCGTTAACGCGTTGGCTGGCTCCCATTTTGTCGTTTACTGCAGAAGAAATCTGGCGTGATATTCCTGGCAATAAGGGTTGTGAATCCTTGTTTATTGAGCAATGGTATCAGGCATGGCCCGTTATAACGAACATTGACATGGATTATTGGCAACAATTGCATGCTATTCGCGATGAAGTGAATAAGGCTCTGGAACATAAGCGTCAAGAAGGGCTCATCGGATCAGGTTTGGCAGCAGACGTGACGGTTTTTGCTGATGAAAAAGCGCGTTCCGTGTTGGCAAAATTGGGCGATGAATTACGTTTTGTGTTGATTACATCATCGGCGAAGGTATCACCGATGACTGATCGGACGCCGGATGCTATTTTAAACACAGAACTGGGTGTTGCGGTTCATGTTCAAGCCAGTGAGTCGGTGAAGTGTGGTCGATGTTGGCACCGATTAGATGATGTTGGCGAGAGTGCCGAGCATCCTGAATTGTGTCAGCGGTGTGTGGGTAATATTAGTGGCGACGATGAAACGAGGCTGTTTGCATGAGAAAATGGCCATGGTTTCTAGTTGCAGTTGCCGTTATTTTTTTGGATCAGGCGAGTAAATATTGGATTTTGATGGATTTCAGCCCCTATCAACCAGAAAAAATTTTGCCAATGCTCAATATAACACTAGCCTATAATACGGGTGCTGCATTTAGCTTTTTAAGCAGCGCCGGTGAGTGGCATCGTTGGTTTTTTACAGGGTTTAGTGTTGTGATGTGCACCGTATTGAGTGTTTGGATTGTTCGAACGCCTCAAACAGCGCGACTGCAGCTGCTAGCATTAAATTTGGTCTTGGGCGGAGCCGTTGGTAATTTAATCGACAGAATACGAATTGGCTATGTTATTGATTTTATTGAAGTGTATTATAAAGCCTATCATTGGCCGGTGTTTAATTTAGCCGACAGCGCCATTTGTGTCGGTGCATTCTTTTTGCTTCTGGATTTAAGACAAAGTAAGAAGCAGCACGCGTGCTGCAATCATACGCTTTGAGGCGTTACCTTTACAGTGCCTTATCACGCCCCGATTGTTTCTGCTGCGCTCTTCATTGCCCGTAATTGTTTAAGCTCTGGATTAATGATACTGACGGCGACAACGGCGGGTAAATTTAGAAAATGTTCTACTTCGTCCCATTCCACTTCGGCCGGAAATAAGCGAAGCAAGGGAAAATATTTATTGAGCAAGGTACAGAACGGTAAATTGGCAGGAAACGGTCGTACGTGGTGACAACCGACCGCTATTGCTTGCATGGCTTCAGAAAGGGTGGCGACACCTGGTAGGTAATTGATGGCGTAAATGGCTGCTGTTTGCGCTATGGCGGGTAAAAAGCCAGGACTTGTAACAAAATGAACGCCTGCTTTATAACAGATTTCTAATTGTTCGGTATTAACGATATTTCCAGCACCTATTCGAAGCATGGGAAAATGGTTTAATACTTGGGTTAACAGCACCTGATCAACACAATTAATCTCAACCACGGAAAAACCATCGTGGACTATTTGTTGAAGTTTGTCGAATAAAAACGCATCAACATCAAGTGTAATAATAATTGATTGTGTTTCAATCAGTTTATCCATCGTCATGGTTTCAATTCACTAACAGTAGTCTCGGTTTTTTCATGTTAAAAGACTTGTGAGCTCTTAGCAAGTGCCAGTTCGCTACTTTGGATGTAAGTTATACTTTGCACTCATTTGGTTTGAGGTCGTTTGTTTATTATTGGTGACACTGACGCCAAAATTCATCAAGCGTCTTAAGAGTACTTTCATGACGTCGATGGGGATAGAAACGCCTGGTTTAATTTTATATAAATCATCGCGTAACGCAGGGGAGTGTGTTTTTGCCCATGTTCTTAATCCATTTAAGCCGTTCGGGGATAGTTTATGCTTTTGTGCAAGAACACAGCCATACCCCTGCGCTATTCTTTGTTGAGGTGAAAGGCTCCTGCTGATTGCTCGTGGCGCGGTTGATGATGTGGGGGATGGCTGAAGCGATAGTTGTTCATCGTCTCGTAGCGAATGAATGTCCTCGATCTGATTCGATAACACGACGATATCTTGTGTCAACACATCCCGCCGTGCCGTCAACGCTGTTTTACGTTGATTATAAGCGTCCGTTTGTGCATGATGAAGTTGCGTTCGTTTCATTGTATCTACTGTCTCAGGCTTGAGCTGCTTATAGGCCTGTGTGGCTCTTGTCCGTTCTTCTATTGATAAATCAGTTAGATTCTTGTTGATGGGTATGAGGTAATATTGGTCGCCATCACGTACTATTTTTTGGCTAAGCTTCGGCGTGTCAAGGCGGTTTGATGTTGTGATTTGCGCTTCAAGAGCGATTAACGCCGAATCTATTTCTTTCGACTCATGCAGTCGTTCATTGAGCACGGATTTAAGTTCACTTTCGATAATTTTACACGCATCAATATTTTTTTGAGCTTGAACGTTAACATAAAGCGTGGTTGATGTGTCAGGAAGTGGCGTTAAGTGCTGAACGGTCATGTTGAGTCCCTTTCGTTAAATATAATGCTAATTATACATCAAAATTTTGGCGTAAGGTGGTGCCATGGAATCCAACAACCATTTCAACTCGAGAAGTGAATTAATTTTATGATTTGATTTGGCTCAATTGGATATTAATTTGCTATACTAGACTTATATTAACACATAAAATAAAGTGCTCATTATGAATACTAAAGAAACATCCAAGTTATTATTAGAAAAATTAATTACTTATGATCGACATTTGCAAGACGAAATAATTAAGTTAGGCGGTATCGA
>CANJFK010000078.1 GCA_947473535.1 Legionellaceae bacterium
GAGCGTCATGCGACATCTGGCGCTGAATTTGCTAAGAAAAGAGCCTGAGTCAAAATTTTCAATCCCTCGAAAAAGGCGAAAAGCAGGCCTTTATGATAAATATAGGGAAAAGGTGTTGGGAATTTAAACTTTGATGCTCTTGCCCTGTGGTTGCACCGTTTTGTCGCATGATTCTGGTCGCGTTCTGTATTGTTTTTGCAATGTTTACTGGCATCCTATCAAATGTATCAATGCCATTGACGTTATGCACAATACCAATGTGTTTGTTCGTTAATCCATTCCTCTTCAGAAATGTTGTATAGGTTTTTACTCGGGGAATATTCAGTGTTTTCGAATCATGCGAATCAGGCAGCGCTATTATATCCAGTAAAATTGCTAGCTCTTGTGTAGTCCGCGCAATAGGTCCAGCCGTTCCATCTAGATTACCCATGGGGAAAATACCGTGTTGACTAATTAATCCAGTACTCGGACGTAATCCCACTAAGCCGTGAAAGGCAGCTGGAATTCTGATTGAGCCACTGTTATCAGTACCAATGCCAAGTAAAGCAAAGCTATCACTGACGGCAGCCGCTGGTCCACCGCTAGAGCCCCCAGGATTTTTATTGGTATCATAAGCATTACCAATTCTCCCGTTACGGCTGCTGATACCAGACATTCCCCGGGCAAATTCGTCCATGCCTCCTTTTCCTAAAATAATGGCGCCAGCATTACGTAATTTTTTTACTAGGAAAGCATCGTGCACCGGTTGGCTACCTAGTAATGCGTAAGAGCCTGACGTTGTTGTGGTATCAAAAGAATTAATATTATCCTTCAAAATCACGGGAATACAGTGTAGTGATCCCGACATCCGACCTGTTTTTTCAAACGATAGATCTAACTGCTGTGCTTGCGTTAAAACGGAAGGATTAATCTCATTCCATGCATTAATTGGTGCACGGCTGTTGATGCTTAGGTCATATTTTTTAATACGAGTAAGATACGCTGTTACCAGCTGCAAGCAGGTGAGTTGATGATTTTGAATGGCGTTATGAATGGAAGTAATTGTCACGGACTCTAGATTAGGTGGGGAAATCACCTGTTGCGATGAGAAGGACGTCTGACTAACGAATAATGTGATAAATAAGGGAATGATAGTGCAATATTTCATAGTTAAGTTTCTCAATTTGTATTGGCAGTCCACCCACAAAATCCCAAATATAACCTGAGAAATCACCGAGTGCTTCTTTGATGGCTAGATAGGCCTTTGCGTTGGTTATCGTTGATTAAATTTTTAATCGGTTTCGGATGATGCCTGCATTAGCCATTAATGCCGACACTTTATTTTGATCATAGTTCGCTATTATTTCAGCATCAAAATGATCAAAGCTGGCACGAAAATTATCGCGTTTTTTTTAAATAGTTAACCAATTTAATCCGGCTTGCATGCCTTCCAGAATTAGAAATTCGACGAGTAGTCTTTCATCATAAATAGGTACACCCCATTCATGATCATGATAGTGAACATAGAGTGGGGTGTCATTAACCCATGCACAGCGTGATTTCATCACCAGTCTACACAGAGTCTGTGGCAAGCATTAAAACGGGATATCATCATCCAATTCATCAAACGCATCTTGCGCTGTCGCTTGTTGTGGCTTTGGAGCCGCCCTACTTGCTGCTGAAGCATGTTGTGGTGCAGATGATTGGGCTTCAGGGTAAGCGGAGGAGCCTTGTCCTTTGCTATCAAGCATTTGGATATCGGATGCAACAATTTCTGTTGTGTAGCGATCTTGACCTTGTTGGTCTTGCCACTTACGAGTGCGTAAACTTCCCTCGACATAGAGTTTAGAACCCTTGCGGACGTATTCGCCAGCAATTTCACCAAGACGGTTAAAACACACTACTCGATGCCACTCGGTACGTTCTTGTTTATCTCCGGTTTGCTTATCTTTCCAGGTTTCACTGGTAGCAACCGATAGGGTAGTGACAGCATTACCATTGGGCATGAATTTGACCTCTGGGTCAACGCCAACGTTGCCGACTAGTATGACTTTATTGATTCCGCGAGCCATTATTTCTCCGTTATTTTGCGATAGTTAGAATCTATAGTATACCTATAATTGGCTGTGTTTCGTAGTATCTGAAAGGATTAATTACAAGTCCATTTGGTTTCACTCATAATAGAATAAACCTCGTTATCACCAATGACCAAATGATCTAATAACCGCGTATCGACTAGGTCAAATGCCTGTTTTAAACGCGCCGTAACGGCTATGTCATGATGGCTTGCATCTGATAATCCAGAGGGGTGATTGTGAGCAAGAATGAGTGCGGCGGCATTGTGCTTTAAAATACGCTCGATGATAGGTCTTGGATGAATGTTGGCGGCATCAATCGTTCCATTGAATAATTCCTCGTAACTTAGAACACGGTGTTGGCTGTCAAGAAAAAGGGCGACAAACGTTTCATTTTTTTTATCACGCAACTGCCGTTTAAGAAACGAATACGTTTGTTTGGCGCTCGTTAACGGCGTATTTTTTTGCAACGTAATAAAATCACTACGCCGGCACATTTCCCGTACTGCTTGCAACTGTATATAGCGAACTGGCCCCAGGCCGGGCACTTGTTGGAAGGTCGCTAAATCGGTGTTAAGCAGGGTGCGCATGTCCCCAAAATGTTTGATGAGATCATGAGCTAATTGCATACAGGATTTTTTAGCGTGACCCGAACTGATAAACACGGCCAATAATTCTACATCAGAGAGGTTTTGGGCGCCGGATGTTAATAGTTTTTCACGCACGCGCAGTTCGCGTGTTGGATGTTGGACTGTCATTTTTATTCCTTTATGACGATGTTTATGGTTTGATCAGGGTTATTCTCATCAAAAAAGGATGACTATGCAAGATTTTGCTAATAAAAATATAGTGTTAGGTATTTGTGGGGGTATTGCTGCATATAAGTCGGCTTATTTGGTACGTGAATTGACGCGATTAGGTGCCTGCTTGCGCGTCGTGATGACGGCGTCAGCCCAGCAGTTTATTACGCCAATGACACTACAAGCGTTGAGTGGCCAGGACGTGCGGTGTGATCTTTTTGATTCTCAAGCTGAGCGTGCCATGGGGCATATTGAGTTGGCGCGGTGGGCTGATTACTTGTTGATTGCGCCTGCGACGGCGAATTGTTTGGCAAAAATGGCGCAAGGTTTAGCGGATGATTTGCTGTCTACGCTCTACTTGGTAGCAGAAACCCCGGTGATTGTGTGCCCTGCGATGAATCGTAGCATGTGGGCTCATCCTGCGACGCAAGCGAATTGCAAGCAGCTTGTGGCGCGTGGCGTTGTGATCGTTGGCCCGGAGGAGGGCTCACAAGCCTGCGGAGAGCAGGGCTTCGGACGGGTGAGTGAGGCTGACCATATTATCAGTGCATTGCGTCTGCATGATGTGAATCAATTATTAGTCGGTCAACGAGTACTTATTACAGCGGGCCCAACACACGAAGCGATTGATCCAGTGCGTTATATAAGTAATCGGAGTTCAGGTAAAATGGGCTATGCCCTGGCGCAGGCGGCGCTAATGGCCGGAGCACATGTTACACTAATCAGTGGACCGAGTGCTCTTACACCACCGGCGGGGATAGTGTTTCGCCGCGTCACTTCAGCGCACACTATGTTGAATGCGGTAATGGAGCATCTACAATCAGGGATGATTTTCATAGGGGCAGCGGCGGTTGCGGATTATCATGTAAGCGCTCCGGCATTGGAGAAGCTTAAAAAAAATAAAAACGCTACATTAACGTTGGCTTTAACAGCTAACCCAGACATTTTGGCAACTGTTGCGGCAAGCGGGACGCCGTCATTTGTGGTTGGATTTGCTGCTGAAACAACGGATGTTATCCAACAAGCATCTGAAAAATTACGCGCAAAAAAATTGGATATGATCATTGCGAATCAAGTGGGTGATGAACTCGGTTTTGATCGCGATGACAATCAAGTCACTATTTTAACTAAACATAGACAAATTGAATTGCCATTGACTCATAAAACAAGACTGGCCGGACAAATTATTGCAATCCTTGCTGCAACTCTGCAAAATGGCGAGCAGTGAGACAAATGAATGAGGAATACTATGGAACAAGCTATTCAAATAAAAATCCTTGATGCAAGGGTAGGAGACTCCATTCCGTTGCCTGCTTATGCAACACTAGGATCAGCAGGTCTTGATCTTCGTGTTTGTATCGATGAACCGTTGCAAATCGCAGCGCATGAAACGGTTTTACTGCCGACGGGTCTCGCAATTTATATTGCTGACCCAATGCTCGCCGCTGTTATTTTGCCTCGCTCAGGACTTGGGCACAAACATGGTATTGTTTTGGGTAATTTAGTCGGCTTGATTGATTCAGATTACCAAGGGGAATTAAAAATTTCATGTTGGAATCGTAATCAGGAGCATTTTACGATAAACCCAGGTGATCGTATTGCGCAATTGGTTTTTTTACCAGTGGTTCGAGCTGCTTTTTCAGTTGTTGATTCATTTGTTGAAACCCGTCGCGGTGAAGATGGATTTGGTAGTTCAGGGAGGCAGTAAATGAGAAGAGAGCAACGTTATCAACTTAAACAAGTTGACCGAGAAGTGTTTAGAGCATACGACATTCGTGGCATTATTGGCGAGCAGTTAGACGAGCATGCATTCTATAGCATTGCTAAAGCAATTAGCTGCCGGTTACACGCATTAGGGCGATCAGACATTCTGCTTGCGCGTGATGGTCGTTTAACAAGCGAAAGTTTGGCAAATGCACTAAAACATGGCTTATTAGATAGTGGGATCAATGTCGTTGATTTAGGTGCTGTTGCGACGCCTGTCATGTATTTTGCAACCCATGTTCATGGTATTGATAGTGGATTAATGGTGACCGGAAGTCATAATCCAGCTGACTATAATGGGATCAAAATGGTACTTGCCGGTACGACGCTAGCAGAGGCGGAGATACATACATTATATGAGTCAGTCGTAGCCGGTGAGTCGATTAGTGGACAGGGGCAAGATCAATACTTCGATATTATGGGTGCCTACGTTCAACGTATTGTTAGTGATATTAAACTGAAGCGACGTTTAAAAGTTGTTGTGGATTGCGGTAATGGCATTGCCGGCGCTATGATTCCTCAACTTATCGAACAATTGGGGTGCGATGTTATCCCACTGTATTGTGAAGTGGATGGCCGTTTTCCAAATCATCACCCCGATCCAACGGTTGAGGCAAATTTAGCTGATTTGAAAACTACCGTGGCTAAACACCAAGCCGATATTGGTTTAGCGTTTGATGGCGATGCTGACCGATTAGGCGTTATTACCAATAAGGGTGAGCTTATTTGGCCTGATCGTTTGATGATGTTTTACGCGCGAGAGCTACTGAAACAGAATCAAGGCGCGACCATAGCCTATGATGTTAAATGCTCTAGCCATTTGACAGAAGTGATTATCGCCGCGGGCGGTGTTGCCAAAATGTGTCCAACGGGACACTCCATTGTTAAGAACGTCATGAAGCAAGAGCATGCCATCCTTGCTGGAGAAATGAGTGGGCATATTTTCTTTAAAGATCGTTGGTATGGCTTTGATGACGCACTTTATAGTGCCTGTCGGTTGTTAGAAATTTTAAGTGCCTCATCACAACAGATTAGTGATCAATTTGCCGCTATTCCTAACAGTGTGAATACACCTGAAATAAAAATCCCCATTGTTGACGAGAAAAAATTTGCATTTATGCAACGATTTAAGGATCTCGCGAGTTTTCCCAATGCGAAATTGATAACAATCGATGGATTACGTGTCGAATTTGAACATGGTTGGGGATTATTACGTGCTTCGAACACGACACCCTGTTTAGTCGCTCGATTTGAAGCGAGAGATGATCTCAGCCTTAATAAAATCCAGGCGTTATTTAAATTGCAATTACAGGCAATGGGTGGGGAATTAGTGATTCCTTTTTAACGGATTTTGTTAACAAATACTTGAATGATGGACTATAGTTAATATGTACATTAACTAATCAAGGAAGAACATCATGAGTACCATCTTGCTCGTTTTATTGATATTATTACTTGTGGGCGGTTTACCACACTGGGGCTATAGTCGAGGCTGGGGATATGGTCCTTCCGGTCTTTTAGGAA